>JANNNL010000514.1:0-9848 GCA_031398525.1 Actinomycetes bacterium
CCACTGCGTACCGAGACCGACCTGACGATCAGCGGAATCGCCACTGACAACATCGCCGTTTCGACGGTCGCCATCGAAATCCGTGACGCCCTCGGTGCGTATGTACAAGACGATGGCACGGTCTCGACCGTCGTCAACGACCTGCCCGTCACCATCACCGCCGGCGCCCTGGGTACGCCGTCGGCAGCGTGGGCCACCTCGGCCGGCACCCGCCTCGCGGCCGGCGACTACACCGTGAAGTTGACGGTTCGCGATCCGGCCGGCAACGTGCGGGTCATCACGACCATCGCCTCGCTATCGGCGACCAGCCCGGTCGTGACGTGGACGACGCCCGCTCCCCGCATCCTCAACGATGAGCGGTTCGTCGTTGCCGCGACGGTGACCGACAATGTCAAGGTCACCGCGGCCAAGCTACGCGTGACCAACCCGGCCGGTCTGTTCCTACAGGTCAATGGCACATTTGCTACGTCACCGAAAGACCTTCCGGCGACGATCACCGGCGTCGGGACTGCGAATGTCACCGTCGGCTACGACGCCGGACTCCTTGCCCTGGGCACCTACAAGGCGACGATCATCGCCACCGACGATGTCAAGAACACGACGACGGCCAATCGCAACGTGACGGCGGCCAACACCCTGCAGATCGTCACCAAGGCGGTCACTTCACACACCGGGTTCCGCACACGCAAGCAGAGCTACGTGGTCGGCTACACCTTCCGCGTCGCCCAGCCCCGCACGGTCACCGCACTCGGCATGTTCGATGTCAACGGCAATGGTCTCAACGACAATCCCGACGCGGTGAGCGCCGGGCTGTGGCGCCAGTCCGACCGGCTGCTCCTTGGGCAGGCCTCGATCCGCAAGAACGTGACCGTCGACAGCGGTTGGTTCTACGCCAACATGGCCGCTCCGGTGACCCTGCAACCGGGTGTCACCTACGTCGTCGGTGTGCAGTCCCTCTCGGTCGGTGAAGGCTTCGCCGATCTCGGCACCGTCGCTTGGGACCCGGGCGTGAGCGTCACGGGCTACGCCTCATTGACCGGCGTGACGTTCGGGTATCCGTCGACCCAGGGCACCGGCTCGGTGTGCTGCGGATTCCCCAACATGCGATTCGTCGAGGAGCGCTCGACATCGCCCGTCGTCGCTATCGCCGCCCCGGCCGACACGGTGGTCTTCGGCCAGACCGTGGGCGTTACCGCAACGGCGAGCGACAATTCCCAGATCGTCTCGACGACCGTGGTGATCACCAACTCGATCAGCCAGACGATGCAGGACGACGGCACGTTCACAGTCGCCGCCAACGACATGGCCGCGACCGTCACCGGCCTCGGCACACCATCAGTGTCAGTCACCGCCGATCTTGGCGTGCTCCCCGCCGGCACGTACACCGCAACCGTCACCGCCTTCGATGCCGGCGGCAACCCGACCGCCGGCACGAAGATCTTCAAGGTCGCACCGGTCGCGACCACCGCGGCTGCCGTCACCGGCTATGCCGGGTTCACCAGCTCGACGGGTCTTGCCCGCACGGTCGGCTACACCTTCCAGGTCACGCAGGCCCAGACGGTTGATGCGATCGGCATCTTCGACCGCGACCGCGACAACCTCAACGACAACACCGTCGCCACGCCCGCGGCGATCTGGCGCCAATCCGACCAGGCGATGTTGGGTCAAACGACGATCGCCGCCAACGCCGCGGCGAGGAACGGTTGGTTCTATGGCGATCTCGCCGCGCCGATCACCCTGCAGCCGAACACCAGCTACGTGGTCGGCTATCAAGCCTTCGCCGTGGGTGAAGGATTCGCGTCCAGTGGCACGCCGACGTGGGATGCGACCATGCGCTACCTCGGCTACGCGACGGTGACCAGCACGTCGTTCGTCTATCCGAACACGCAGGGCACCGGGACGATCGGCTACGGCCTGCCCAACCTGCGCTTCGTCGTCAAGACGCCGCCGGTCGTGCTCCCGGTGGCCGGTGTGACCGGCCTCACCGGGACTCCCGTCTCGATTCCGGTGCGCGGCGCCGATCCCGACGGCGGCGCGATCACCTACGCCGCCACGTCACTGCCAACCGGCTTGGCGATCGACGCAACGACGGGATGGATCACCGGCGCACCGACCATTGCCGGATCGTTCGACGTCACGATCACCGTGACCGACGACGAGGGCGTCACCGCGCAGACCTCGTTCGTATGGACGGTCTCGGTGCCCCTGGTTCCCCCGGTGATCGACGCCGTCGCCAATCGCACCGACCGGGTGGGTGACGCAGTGTCGCTCCAAGTTGTCGCTACCGACCCCGACGGTGGAGCGGTCACCTACGTTGCCTCGGCCCTCCCGACCGGGCTGGCCCTCGATGGTGCCACCGGGCTGATCACGGGCTCACCGAGTGCACCCGCCACCACGTCGGTGACGATCACGGTCACCGACGACGAGGCCACCTCGACGTCGACATCGTTCACTTGGATCATCGCCCCGGCGTTGACCGCACCGATCTTGACCGCACCGACCGACCGCACCGACCACACCGGCACGGCCCTGACGATGCAGCTCGCGGCCGTCGACCCCGACGGCGGCGTGGTGACATTCGCTGCCTCGGCGCTCCCTGCCGGCTTGACGCTCGACCCCGCGACGGGCACGATCACCGGCACCCCAACGACCGTCGAGGTTGTACCCGTGGCCATCACCGTCACCGACGACGAGGGCACAACAGGGCAGGCCTCCTTCGTGTGGACGACTGTGCTGCCGCCCCCGCCCTGCGTCGTCACCAGCCAGGCGCCGGGCGTACTGGTCGACTGGCTCCCGGTCGCCGCGATCACGTCGTACTCCGTGCGAGCGAACGGCGTGTTCGTTGCCACGATCAACAACGCCGACCTCTACGCCCACACCACCGGCACGCCGGCCAACGTCTACACGGTCCGCTACCGCGCCGCCGGAGTCAACATCGACATTCCCTGCATCAACGCCTGACCGTCGGGCCTCACGCCTGCGATTGAGGAGGAACGCCAGGAGGACAGCCTGTACTACTATTGTGACATGGCAGTACGATCAAAGCGTTCCATCTCGATTCCACCTGACCTGGACGCGGCAATCGCGGCAGCTGCGGGCGTCGCCGGAATGACGGTGAGTGGTTGGATCGTGCAGACCGCCGCTCATCGTCTACGGCTCGATGCTGCGAAACGTGCCGTGCGCGAGTGGGAGCTTGAGAACGGGCCGCTCACCGACGACGAACTGGCGTCCGGACGAGCGCTCGCCAGCAAACTGCTCGCCGCGGCGGATCACAGCACCGGCGCAGGTCCCCGCACCCCGCCGACGCGCGCCGCCTGATGGGTGTCACCTACGACACCGGCGCATTGATCGCCGCCGAACGAAACGATCGCGCCATGTGGGCACTTCACCACGGGTTCCTCGACGCCGGTACAATCCCGCTGATTCCTGCACCCGTACTCGCAGAGGCCTGGCGCGGAGGGGCGCGTCAGGCCCGCCTCGTTCACTTCCTGAATGCGAGTGAACTCGTCGATTTCACCGTGATGTTGGCCAAACAGACCGGGACCCTCGCCGGGAAGGCCCACCACGATGACATTGTCGATGTTTCGGTCGTCGAGAGCGCCATCCGACGCCATGACGCGATCGTCACATCCAACCCGAGTCACATCCGCGTCTGTCTCGATGCCGAGGGCGTCAGCCGACCGATCCACGAGGTGTGACGGGTTCGAACGACTCTCGAACCGGCAGCACCTTGCCAGGGTTGAGAATGCCGGTGGGATCGAGGGCGGCCTTGATGCGGCGCATCACGTCGAGTTCTTCGGGGCTGCGCGAGTGGGCGAGGTAGTCGCGCTTGAGGGTGCCGATGCCGTGCTCGGCGGAGACCGAGCCGTGCCATTCTCGCACGCACTCGTAGACCACATCGTCGACGGCGTGCGTCTGCTCGTCGGTCAACACGCCCATCGACATCGACAGATGCAGGTTGCTGTCTCCGATGTGACCGAAGGTGAAGATGTGGGCATCGGGCCACCTCGCCCGGAGTCGCGTTTCGCACTCCGAAGCGAAGCGGCCGATCTCGGAGATCGACAAGCTGACGTCGAAGTTGATGATCGAGGGCAGCTTGTCGATCGGTTCGGCTTCACGGATCGCCCACAGCTCCGCGGTATCGCGCGCCGAGCGGGCGATCGTTGCGTCGGTGATCAACCCGGAGTCGATCGCCCCGCCGAGCAGATTCTCGAAACGGGTCTCGTCGCCGTCAGGGTCGTCGCCGCTCATCTCGATCAAGACGTACATCGGCGCGCCGGGGCTCAGCGGCGGTCGGGTGCTGCGGGCGGCGACCATGAAGTCGTAGAAGTCGGGCCACATCGCCTCGAAGGCGGTGATACCTCCCGACGTTCGCTGGGCGTGGCGCAGGAAGGCGACGAGTTGCTCGTACGACGTCGTCGCGGCGATCGCCGTTTGCCGGGTGGCGGTCGCCGGGTGCAGCCGCAACACGGCGCGGGTGATGATGCCGAGGGTGCCTTCGGAACCAATGAAGACCTGCTTGATGTCGTAGCCGGCGTTGTTCTTGAGCATCTTGGTCAGGCTGGTGACGATCGTGCCATCGGCCAACACGACCTCCAATCCGAGCACCTGCTCGCGCGCCATGCCGTAGCGGATCACCCGATTCCCCCCGGCGTTGGTCGCCAGATTGCCACCGATCTGACACGAGCCGCGCGCCCCCAGGTCGTAGCCGAGTTCCCATCCGGCGGCACGCGCTGCGTCATGAGCGGCCTGCAGCACGGTGCCTGCGCGCACGGTCATCGTCCCGGCCGCATGGTCGATCTCCTCGATGCCGACCATCCGTTCCAACGAAATCACGACGTCACCGACGCGCGGATTCGCCCCGCCAGCTAGGCCGGTCAAACCGCCTTGGGGTACCACCGATTGGTCGTAGGCGTGGCAGATCCGCAGCGCAGCGGCCACGTCGGCCGTCGTCGTGGGGAGCACAACCGCATGCGGGCAGGCATGCGAGGCGCCGCTCCAGTCCCCATGGAACCGCTCATCCACCTCGCCGACTAGCACGCTCGGCGCACCCAACGCCTCGACCAACGCCTCGACAACGGTCTGTTCGTTGCTCATTTCTGCACCGGGGTTGCATCTCGAGACCAGGCTTCGATCAGGTCGTCGGGGGACCACATTGTTGCGAGGCCACCGACCTCGAACCCGGCTCGACTGACGCCGACCAGCGGGACGCCAGGTGAGTAGCCCGGCACCATTGACGCATCGCGGGCAAGCACGGCAAGGTCTGTCCCGCTGAACATGCCATCCTCACGCCACTTGACCGACCCGACGAAGACCACGCGGCCGCGGTCGGCCACCTCGTCGACCGCGACCAGGTCGACCTCGGGATTGCTGATCCGGTTCCACCATCCCCCGACGACGAGCGCGTCGGGGAACTGCTCGCTGGGAAGGAGTTGACCGAGCGCGGAACGAACGATTGGTTCGATGGCCTTGCCTCGCCAGGGCCGCCAACTCGCCTCGATCGCGGTCATCGCCAGATCGCCCCGACCGCGTTCGACCAACGGCAGGGCCGGGCCCACGAATCGGAGCCAGAACCGAAGAAATGGATCGGCTACCCGGTAGCGGCGCTCCTTCGGTGCCGCATGATTCGATGTCGGCTCGTCAGCGACGATGACCCGCTTGTCGATCAAGGCTCGTAGCGCATTGTTCATCGATGCCGGATTGAGCGGAGTCGACCCGCCGAGTCGGGATGCGATGGTGGTAAACGTCCGTTCGCCGGAGCCGATGGTCTTCAGCACGTCTAAGGCCCGAATCGCGCTTGGGAACTCGGCGGTCAGCGTTCTTTCGCCCGACACGATGAGCGCCGACGCCGGATCGTTCAGTGCGGCGCGCAGATACCCGTCCCACCGGGCACCCTGCGGCCATTCCTGGCAGATCATCGGGAGCCCCCCGCTCACCATGAAGGCATCGAACGCGTCGGCAGGGTCCAGATGCAACATCGTGGCGACCTCTGCGGGGTTGAGGGCATCGAGGATCATCTCTGCGCCACGTTGGTAAAAAGGTCGGCCGTAGCTGGTGAGATGTTCCATCATCGCCAGATCCGAGCCGATGATCACCAGGAGGACCGGTTTGCGCGAGAGGTACCGGTCCCACACCGTCTGCAGTGCTCCTTCTGCGGCACTGTCCTGGGCGACCAGCCACGGAAGTTCGTCGATGACCACGATGGCCGGTTGATCGTCATCGAGCGCGTCGGCGAGCCGTCGAAGGGCCATGTGCCAGGTTGCGGCAGCGTCTCCGCCTGCGTCGGCCGCGCCCGGAAGGTCGGACGCAGTGAGTTCGGCGGCAAACTGCTCACGCTCTCGTTCGGGAGTTTCGCCCTCGGTGCAGGTGAACCAAAATGTGGAGATGCCCGTCCTTCGAGCGACTCGTTCGAGAAACACCTCGACCAGTCGCGACTTGCCAACTCGACGACGGCCTCGCAGCAGCACGCACTTCCCTCGTTGGTCGGTGCCGCCAGTCGTCACCCTGTCGAAGTAGATTCCCAGCTGTCGAATTTGACGTTCACGCCCGATGAACCCGCTCCGATTAGCCACGTCGATAGTATATTCAACTATAGTTTACTTGTCTATAGTTATGTTCGGAGATCGACAACGGCGTACCAAATCCCACCGACGAGGGCGCAGGTGGCCAGGACTCTCAAGGTGGTCCAGCGGAGCTTGAAGATGAGCACGAAGCCGAGCGCGGCAACCGCCGTGGCGGGGGGACTGAACGTGGACCAGACGGGAAGGTTGAAACTCGCCGGGCCAATGCGATGCCGCTCGACCTGTTCGAAGAGCGTGTGCAGGGCGAAGAAGACGGCCAGGTTGGTGATAACGCCAACCACCGCGGCGGTGATCGCACCGAGGGCACCGCTGAGTCGAAAGTTGCCGCGCAGCTGCTCGATGTGCGGCGCGCCGAGGAAGATGAACACGAAACACGGCACGAAGGTCACCCACGTGACGAGGGTCGCGGCGAGCACTCCGGCGACCCATGGGTTGAGGCCACCCGGGTCGCGATATGCCCCGAGGAAGGCGACAAACTCGACGACCATGATCAACGGACCCGGGGTGGTTTCGGCCAACGCCAGACCCTTGACCATCTCGCCCGCGGTCAGCCATCCGTAGACCTCGACGGCGCGCTGGGCGACGAAGGCGAGCACCGCATATGCCCCGCCGAAGGTGACCAGAGTCGTCAGCCCGAAGAACTTCCCCTGGGTGACGAATACGCTGTCGCTGCCGGCGGTCGCGGCCGCGATCAACACCGGTGTGACCCATAGGATCAGGCCGATGAGCAGGATCTTCGCGGCCCTCCGCCCCGATGGCGGCTCGCCGTGGAGGGCATCGTCGGCGATCAGTGGGGCGGCTTGCTCGGCAGCTTCATCGTGTTGAGCGCCGGGTCTCGTGGTGCTGTCGAACCACTCGGGATGCCGGGTACTTGCCATCCAACCAGCGATGCCCGCGGCGACAATCACGATCGGGAACGGCACATCGAACACCGACAACGCGGCGAACGAACCGACGGCCAATGCGACGAGGAACGGGTTGATCAAGGCTCGTCTGCCGAGGCGGACCACGGCCTGGCTGACGATCGCCAACACCGCCGACGCCACCCCCGCGAACAGCGCGGTGATCACCAGGGTGTCGCCGAACCGGGCGTAGATCGCCGACAATCCGAGGATCGCCAGGTAGCCGGGGAGAACGAACAACGAGCCGGCGATCAGCCCGCCGAGAGTGCCGTTGAGCAGCCAACCGAGGTAGATGGCGAGTTGTTGCGCCTCGGGACCGGGCAGCAGCGTGCAGTACGACAGTGCGTGGAGGAATCGTCGCTCGCCGATCCACCTCCGCTCATCGACGAACTCACGATGCATCACGGCGATCTGCCCGGCCGGGCCGCCGAAGGTCTGGAGCGAAACTTTCCACCAGGCCCGGGCGGCCTCTCGCCGGGGGACAACGTCTGGGCGGCGGCTGGTTGGACTCACGAATTGGCGACCGCAGTGCCGGGCACAGCACCCGACGTGAGGTGTTTCTGGAGCGGCGTCGGGAACCGGGGCGACACTCGGGCGTCGCCGATCCAACTCTGCAGGCGGGCCGCTTCGATACCGACCGCGGCCGTGGCAGAGGCGCCGATGTCTTCGAGTAACTGGAAGACCACCTCGCCGCTCGGCCGCTGCGACCACGCTCCAACGATGCGACCGTCGCACCACACCGTTGGGCCAATGTTGCCGCTGTAGTCGAACAGCGGAGCTCGGTGGTCGCCGACGTACCAGTCGCGATCGGTCCACCCCATCGCCAGCGGGTCGAGCGACGGGAGCAACGCCACCCACGGTTCGATCGGCACGGCTAGGTCCGCCGGGTCGATGTCGTCGGCCAACACGACGCCGGTTCCGCCGTGCTCCAGATCGACTTCGACGGTATGCAGTCCGGCGAGCGCCCGCTTGACGCGAGTGAGGGTCCAGCCGGTCCACCAGCGCAGGTCGGCCATCGTTCCCGGGCCGTACGTGCGCAGCCACCGTTCGATCAGCTGTCGCTCAGCATCGACCAGGTCGAGGCCGAGCAAGGGTGCGCCAAGCCAGGTTTCAGGTCGTGACCAGCGGTAGAGGCTCGATGTCCACGTGCCCCGCGGCCGGGTACGTACTACATGCCCCTCGACGGCCAGGAGGAACAGGATCTTGCTCGACGCGGCGAGCGGGTTCTCGTACTTGGTGCCGCGCCCGAGCACGATCTTGGAGGAGAACTGGGGCACGAGCGGCGTGATCTCGGTCGCCAGGGCCTCGCCACCGAGCCGGTCGATGGCCGTCAGGGCCGCGTCCCCCACACGGTTGAGCCAGGCGTCGCCGTCGGCGTCCATCTCGCCATCGACGATCGCTTTGGCGAGGGTTCGACGTTCCGTGGCCGCCAACGATGGCGCACAGGACGCCTGGATGATGCGGGCAAGGTCGTACGGCGCGGTGAACACCGTGCGACGCATCCCGAGGAGTCGGATCAACTGCCGATCGTCGTACATCGCCGCGTCCACCCCGGCGACATCGATGCCGTTCACGCGGGCGGCAAGTGAGAGGTAGACGGTGACCGGGTCGGAGCCATGCAACCCGACAACACTGTTCGCCGCAGTCGGCGCGTCGATGGCGCGGGTACCGGGCGCGAGGTGATGGCGGCGGGCAAGTCGATTCCGGCGGTCGGCAAGCGTGATCGTGACGATTCGACCGACGGTAGACGCTCGGCCCGTAGCGTGGCAGGACCATGTCACGAAGTTCCGACTCACAACGTCTCGCCCAATTGCGCGGTCGGCTGCCGATGGCCGCGATGTTGATCGTGATGGTGATTGTCGGGTGGTCGCAGTTGCGAACCTCCTCCCCGAACTCTTCGTCCTCTTCGACGGCCAGCACCACGTCCGCGTCCCGTACGCCGACGACCATCGCCAGCCCAGGCCTTGGGTCGGCCCCTCGCACTTCGGAGTCAGTGCAACAACCCGCTCGGACCACCGCGTTGCGACCGGGTTGCGAGAGCGTCGGGTTCGACACCGTTGACGTCGGCGGCCTTCCCGACGAGGCGCTCGACACCTTGGCGCTGATCGCCTCGGATGGGCCGTACCCGTATCGGCAGGATGACGGCGTGTTCTCGAATCGCGAACGGCTACTCCCCAAGCAGCCCACGGGCTACTACCCGAGTACACCGTCGACACCCCCGGTTCCGACGATCGCGGGGCCCGGCGGGTCATCGCCGGAGACTGCGGTGAACGCTGGTACACCGACGACCACTATGACAGTTTCCGCCTGATCGAGGGCGCCCCATGACCGCCTTGACCGCCTTGGACGAACTGCTGGCGGCCGA
>JANNNL010000524.1:0-5085 GCA_031398525.1 Actinomycetes bacterium
GCTCCGATACCCGTCTCGGCGGCAACCAGGGCGACGCCCCACCACACGCAGGCGTCACCGAAGTAGTTGGGGTGACGGGTGTATCTCCATAGACCCCGATCCATCACCTTGCCGGCTGTGGATGGGTCCTTCTTGAAGGCGGCGAGTTGCGCGTCGCCGACGGACTCGAAGACAATGCCGATGAGCCACACGACGACGCCGATCCACGCAATCACCCCGACCGACGGCGCGGATCGGACCTGGCCGAGTTGGACGGGCAGCGAGACGGTCCACATCAACGCGCCTTGCAGCCCGAACACGGTGGCCAGGCTGATCAGTCCAAATCGCTCGCCGTAGTGCTTGCGCATTGCCCGGTAACGGAAATCTTCCCCGTTGCCGTGGTTACGCCAGAACAGGTAACCGGCGAGACGCAAGCCCCAGATGGTGGTCATCGCCACCAACAGCCATTGGCGGGCGTCGTTGCCGTCGGAACGCAAGCGTACGGCCCAGGCCACGACCACGAACCCGAGGCCCCAGACGATGTCGACGATCGATGCGTTGCGAACGGCCAGGCTGACGACCCAGGTACCGAGCATCAACACGATGATCACGATGGCGGCGGTCAGTAGCGCCTCGGGTGCTCCGGTCATTGGTGGTTCACGCTCCTGTCGAGCCTCTCAGCGAGGTTCAAGAGGCGGAGTTGAGCATCTGGTGGACGTCGGCGTCCATGCGGAGCCACGATTCATCAAGCCAACGCTCGAATGCGGCCTCGTCATCGACTGGCACTTCGGCGCGGGCGATGCGCCGCATGGCGAACCGCACCGGCGGCGGCTTGCGGGCAAGATGCCGCAGAATGCCAGGAAAATCGTTGAGCCCGTCGAACCCGACGTGCCACGCCATCACCACATCCGCGTTCGGATCACCCTGCAACAATGCCCGCGACCCGGCCGGCCGCGGTGGAATGAGATGTTGCAAGCCTGACAGTCGAGCGGCGCGTTCGGGGTCGCGTTCGGCGATCTTGACCAGCGCCCGCTCGCGCTTCTTGGGTGACGAGCGGGTGCCCTCGGCGAAGATCACGGCGACATCGCCAGCACCGATCCCTCCGTTGGCCGCAGTCAGCGCCCGCAGCGCATCGAGTTCGGCATTCGAGTCGTTGGCTGTGCGATTGAGGAAGTGATTGGGGAGGCGGTGGCCGACGATGTCGAGGCAGGGGTCGGATTCGAGTTCTTTCTTGAGCACGTAGCGCGTGCGCTTGCCCGCTGGGCCAGTAAATACCCACGCCGAGACGAGCGAGTCGGCGAGGCTGGCGTGGCGGCTGAGCACGACGGCCCTTCCGGGTTCGACTGCCTCCATCCCGGTGATATCAACGGAGACGCCGGTCGTTGCCTTGAGCACCCGCATCAAGCTGCCCGCCCACCATCGCTTGATGCGATAGTGCGCATCGACGTCACCCGACCGACGAGTCAGCCACAGTACGATCGCCATCAGGACACCGCTCATCTCGAGCCAGGCCCACCCGGTGCCGAACGCCAGCAGTCGGGTCGTCGGGAGGCGGAATCGGCCGCGTACCAGGTCGGCGATTGCACTGAGCGGAATCCAAATGGGGCAGAGGACAACCAGTAGAACGGCGGCTGCACAGATCGCCGGAACCGTGATGAGTCTGCGACGAAATCGTGAGCCGAACACCCCGCCGACCGTAGCCGGGTGGGGGTCGGCGGCCGCGCCTCAGCCCGCTGGGAGGGCGTGAATGAGCGAGGCCGGGGCCCACCAATAGTCCTGGACGGCCTCGGTGGTCACGGTCGTGAATCCAGCGGTCACGAAGTCATCGACCCACCGCTCGATCGGTTGTTCCCAGGTCACTCGGGGTCGAGCCGGGTCGAACTGGCCAGTCAGCACAGGCATCAGAAAACCAAGGATGACCAGGTCATTACCAGTGTACTCATGGACACCACGACGATATCGATCGACTACATACGCGGCGTGAGCTGCGCTGCGATCGGTGTATGCGGGAACGTCGAACTCGACCACGAATAGCTCGCCTGTACGCTCGGCCAACTCGCGCAGCACGGTGCGTCGCTGATCGTGCGGCAGGTTGTGTAGCGCGAACGTCGACAACGCGACGTCCCATCGTCCGGTGGTCGTGGCGAGAAACAGTTCGATATCGGCCTCGTGAAGCCGGACATCCACCGCGGGAAGCCAGGGCTGGCGTGCGGCCTGGACCAAGAGCGCCGGCGACGGTTCGATGAGATCGACAACGCGTGCGGTGGCAGGCAGCGATCCGAAGGTCACCCGGCCGTCACCGCACCCGAAATCGGCGAGAGAAACGGGGCCACTGCGCTCCAGACGACTCGCGAGCAGGGCGATCGTGCGGTGGTACAGAGCGACGTTGCCAGCGCCGTCGATGAAGGCTTCGAAGGCAGCCGGGGTGTCGTAGACCGACGGGCCGTTCGACGCCTCGACGAGAAACCGATGGAGCGATACGGCCAACTCATCGTCCTGTTGCGGCTCCCAATCCCTAACGGGAACGCCTGCGCCCAGGTCAACGAGCACAGACTCGATATCTCGATTTGACATGGTTGTCATCCTTGCGTGCTCAGTCGGCTCCCGGGGAGGCGGTAGGGTTTCAGTTGGGTCGAGGCTGACTCGTCCCGTTCCAATACCCACACTCCAGGGGGAGTACCCATGAACAAGACGATGCGCTTTGGTGCATTCGCCGCAGTGGCCGCGATTTCGCTCGCCGCCTGTGGCAGTAGCTCCAGTACGGAAGAAGCAGCGACCACGGTCGCAGCGGCGGGCGAGGCCACCACGGTCGCCGCAGCTCCCGCCGCCTCGGCGATCAAGGCCGGCGTGGCCTTCGATACCGGTGGCCGTGGCGACGGTACCTTCAACGACTCGGCTGCGGCCGGCGCCGACAAGGCCAAGACCGATCTGGGCGTTGCGCTCAAGGAGCTCGAGGCGACTGTCGATGAAGACCGCAAGGCCAACCTTGAACTGCTCGTCGGCGACGGCTCCGACGTGATCGTCGGCGTGGGCTTCATGTTCACCGACCCGATGACCGAAATCGCCAAGGCCAACCCCGACATCAGCTTCGGCATTGTCGACTCGGTCGTGGACGCTCCGAACGTGTCGAGCCTGGTGTTCGCCGAGGAGCAGGGTTCGTTCCTCGTCGGTGCCGCCGCCGCTCTCAAGTGCAAGTGCGACAAGATCGGCTTCATCGGCGGCCAGGAAATCGACCTGATCAAGAAGTTCGAGGCCGGCTACACCGCTGGTGCGAAGCAGATCAACCCCAAGATCACCGTTGAGGTCAAGTACCTCGGCCCGGCCGGCGACAACTCGGCATGGGGCAACGTTGCCGGTGCCAAGGAGATCGCTTCGGGCTGGTACGCCGATGGCGTCGAAGTCGTCTACACCGCCGCTGGTGGTTCGGGCGCCGGCACGATCGAGGCCGCCGTCGAAGCCAAGAAGTGGGCGATCGGCGTCGACAGCGATCAGTACCTGACCGCTCCGAAGGAGTCGCAGGGCGCGATCCTCACCTCGATGCTCAAGCGCGTTGACGTCGCCGTGTACGACACGATCAAGGCCGTCGCCGAGGGCGACAAGTCCGGTGGCATCAAGGTGTTCGATCTGAGCAAGGACGGCGTCGGCTATGCCACCTCGGGGGGCTACATCGACGAGTTCAAGGATCAGCTCGAGGCCCTCAAGGCCGACATCATCTCGGGCAAGATCACGGTTCCGACCGCTCCCTGATCCCTGCTTGTCCGACCGCATGTGGTCGGAACTTAAAGAAACTTCAGCAAAGGCCCGGGTTGACTCCCGGGCCTTTGTGCTTCCCGTGAGCACGGGTGATGGGTCGGTACCCGACGGGTATGGCGACGCGCGATACGTTTCGTTGCCATGAGGGGCACGTGGGGCATGTGGGGACGGCATGAGTAGCGACACCGGTAGTGATGACGCAGTGGTGCTTTCGGGGATCGGCAAGACCTTTCCGGGGGTGCGGGCGAACTACGACATCGATCTGAGAGTTCGCCGCCAGACGATTCACGCGATCGTCGGTGAGAATGGGGCCGGCAAGAGCACGCTGATGAACACGCTCTACGGCATGCACCAGCCCGACGAGGGCACGATCAGCGTGTTCGGCCAGCAGGTACAGTTCAAGTCGCCGACCGAGGCGATTGCGGCAGGAATCGGCATGGTCCACCAGCACTTCATGCTGGCCGACAACCTGACCGTCGTGGAGAACGTGATCCTCGGGGCCGAGCCGACAAAAGGACGCGGCGTTCTCGACCTCGATTCTGCTCGGGCTCGGCTGACCGAACTCTCCCGTTCGATCGGGGTCAACTTCGATCTCGACGCTCCAGTGGCGCAACTCGGGGTCGGGCAACGCCAACGGGTCGAGATCCTCAAGGTGCTGTATCGGGGCGCGAAGATTCTGATCCTGGACGAACCGACGGCGGTGCTCGTGCCCCAGGAGGTCGACGAGTTGTTCGTCAATCTCAAAGCGCTCGTCGCCGATGGAGCGACCGTGATCTTCATCTCCCACAAGCTCGACGAAGTGCTCGCCGTCTCCGACGAGATCACCGTCATCCGCCAGGGAACCACGGTGGCGACAGTATTGCCGTCGCAAACCGATCGACGAGGACTGGCAGAGCTGATGGTCGGTAGTGATCTTCCTAACCCCGCTGGACGGGATACGGCGATTGGAGAGCGGATCGCGCTGGCCGTGAGCGGCATTGACGTCGCCGGTCCGCCAGGGGCCAAACTCGCTCTCGAAGACATCTCGCTGACCGTCCGAGAGGGTGAGATCCTCGGCATTGCCGGCGTCGAGGGCAACGGTCAAGTGGAGTTGTGCGAGGCGATTTTGGGGCTGCGTCCGACCGTACGAGGCACCGTGATACTCGGTGGGACCGATATCTCCGACGAGCCGGTGCGCGCCCGCCTTGAGCAGGGGCTGTCGTACATTCCGTTCGATCGTCACCGGGAGGGGCTGATTCTGGATGCCCCGCTGTGGGAGAACACGCTGATCGGCCGAGAGGACGACCGTGAGTTCACCCGCGGGCCGTTCATCCTGGTCAAGAAAATTCAGGAGGACTGCAAGCGGGTGATCAA
>JANNNL010000581.1:0-2940 GCA_031398525.1 Actinomycetes bacterium
GTCGGAGAAACGCCCTCGCTCTTCGGCTGAGATCGACTCAGCTCGACGGGGTTGTCGGGCTCGTTGACGACGGCGTGAGGCCCGAAGCCAATGGACGCCCGGCAGGATGGCGCGTGCCCGTCACCAATTCCGGTGGGAAGAGTTCGTTGAGGCGAGCCAGTTCGCTTGCCCCGAGGACCACGTTGAGCGCCCCAAGGTTCTCGTCGAGCCGACCAAGTTTGCGGGTGCCAGGAATCGGGACGATGTCGTTTCCTTGGGCGAGCACCCAGGCCAGCGCCAATTGTCCGGGGGTACAGCCGAGGTCGCCGGCCATGGAGCGAATGTGCTCCACCGAGGTCAGGTTGTGGGCCAGGTGTTCGCCCTGGTAGCGCTCCATTCGACCGCGCATGTCGCCCTTCTCGAACGTGGCGTCGGCGGTGAAGGTGCCGGTGAGGGCCCCGCGTCCGAGCGGGCTGAACGGCACCAGGCCGATGCCGCACTCGCGGGCGGCGACGAGAACCGAGTCTTCGATCTCTCGGGTCCACAGCGACCACTCGCTCTGCAGCGCGGCGATCGGATGCACGGCGACGGCTCGGCGCAGCGTGTCCGGCTGACATTCCGATAGGCCGAGGTGACGGACTTTCCCGGCGTGACCAGCGAGGCCATGGCCCCGACGGTCTCCTCGATCGGCACATCGGGGTCGGCGCGGTGCAAGTAGTACAGGTCGATCGTGTCGATGCCCAACCGTTGCAGCGAGCCATCGCAGGCCTCCACGACGTAGGCTGCGTCGCCTCGGGGCATCCGGCGGCTGCCGTCGGCCGACGGGGGAGAGGCCAACCCGAACTTGGTGGCGATCACCACGTCGTCTCGCCGGGTGGCGAGGATCTGGCCGATCAGGCGCTCGTTGGTGTGGGGTCCGTAGGCATCGGAGGTGTCCCAGAACGTGCAGCCCCGGTCGATGGCTCCGTGGAGGGTTGCGAGGCTCTCGGTGTCGTCGAAGCTGCCGTAGCCCGAGCTCATTCCCATACAGCCCAACCCGAGCGCGGACACCTCCAGACCGTCGCCGAGCATGCGAGTAGAAACTGTCATGACGGTGTCTCCAAGTTGGTGCGAATGGCGTCGGCCCAGGCGTCGAGGTCCTCGCGGGAGACCGACGCGGCGGCGTTGGCGAACGACAGATCGCCCATTCCCTGCGTGGGAATCACGTGGAGGTGGGCGTGAGGGACTTCGAACCCGGCGACGATCAGACCGATGCGTTCGCAGTCGAATGCCGCCTCCTGGGCGCGCCCGATGGTGCGGGCGACGTCGAACAGGTGAGCCGACAGCGTGGGTGAGCAGTTGATCCAGTGGTCGACTTCCTCGATCGGTACGACCAGCACGTGGCCTGGTGCGAGCGGGTTGATCGACATGAAGGCGACGCAGAGGTCGTCGCGCCAGACGAAGGTGCCGGGGATCGAGCCCTCGATAATGCGGGTGAAAATGGTCGGCATCACGACACCCCGCCAGAGGCGGCGAACACGTCGGCGAAGCAGTAGCTCGACTCGGGGCCGGCCAGGAACCGCACCAGTTCGGCCAGTTCCTCGGGCGTGCCCATCCGTGACGCCGGGACCCCCATCAGGATGCCCGCCTTCATCATCGGGTCCATGTCGGCGAGCAGCGGCGTATCGATCCATCCGGGGCATACGGCGTTGACCCGCACCCCGAACGGCGCGACCTCCTGCCCGGTCGACTTCGTCAGGGCGATGATCCCGGCCTTCGCCGCGCTGTAGTGCGGGGCGCCCGCCATTGGTCGCAGACCGAGGATTGACGAGATGTTGACGATCGATCCTCGTCTGGCGGGGGTCATGTGGCGCAGCGCAGCGCGCACTCCGTGAAAGGTTCCATACAGATGGGTGCGGATCATCCGGTCCCATTGGGCATCGCTCAGGTCGACGGTGATATCGGGCGGCACGAGGTCGTCGAGTCGGCCCTCCAGTTTGAGCATCTGATTGGCGATTGACCGTTGCGTGCGCTCGGGGTCCGACGGGGGAGCGATGCCGGCGTTGTTGATCATGATGTCGAGGCGGCCGTGGATGGCCACGACCTTGTCGATCGCCTCGTCGAACGCGCCCGCATCGCCGACGTCGAAGGGCACCGCCTCGCCCCCGACCTCGGCGGCGACGGCAACCGCCGCGTCGGGTGACAGGTCATTGACGACCACGAATGCTCCATCGGCGGCAAGTCGGCGAGCGAACGCCGCGCCCATACCGGAGCCGGCACCGGTGATCACGGCAACGTACCCGGCTAGGGCCGCGTTGGTCGAGGTGGTCGTGCTGGCATCACTCATGACCGGCGACTGTAGGTGCTGGAGCGCACGGGGCCAGACCTGTACGATCCGCCCGTGGCCGCAACCGTCGAACCCGCCCAACCTTCACCCGATGGCCCCGAGCACGACGCCGGCCTGTGGACCGCCCCCAACTTGGTCACGATTATCCGCCTCCTGTGCCTCCCGGTGTTCCTCTGGCTGTTGTTCGGTCGTGACAATCGACAGGGCGCGGCATGGCTGCTCGGCTGCATTGGACTGACCGACTGGGTTGACGGTTACCTCGCCCGCCGGTTCAACCAGGTCAGCGAGATCGGCAAGATCCTGGACCCGACCGCCGATCGACTGCTGTTCATCGTCGCAATCACGGGAATCCTCATTAAAGGAATCCCGCCGCTGTGGTTCTTCTGGTTAGTGATCGCACGCGAGGTCATCGTCGGCGGCACTATTGCGTTCGCGACGGTGGCGTTCAAGATGAAGCGCTTCGACGTCACCTGGTGGGGAAAGACAGCGACCTTCCTGCTCATGTTTGCCATTCCGGGATTCATGATCGGCGCCTCCGATTTCACTGCTCACAAGGCATTTCTGATCGCCGCGTGGATACTGGCGATTCCCGGACTCGCGCTCAGCTACTACACCGGGCTGGCGTACATCCCGAC
>JANNNL010000736.1:0-3059 GCA_031398525.1 Actinomycetes bacterium
CTCATCGCGCTGCCGACCTCATCGCGCTGCCGACCTCATCGCGCTGCCGACCTCATCGACCGCGGCCGGCCGCGGCAGATGAGCGATCACCGAGCCGGTCACGCCACCATCGACAAGGATGTTCTGCCCCGTGATGTAGGCAGCATCATCGGAAGCGAGGAACAACACGGTTCGAGCCACGTCGTCACCTGTACCCAGGCGTCCGAGCGGGACCTTCGATTCGCGGGCCTCGCGGATGGCGGCATCGGCGTAGATCGGGGCCGACATCCCGGCGTCGATCAGCCCGGGGGCCACGGCGTTGACTCGGATGCCGAGGGGTCCCCATTCCAGCGCCATCTGGGCGGTCAGCAGCGCAACGGCCGCTTTCGTCGCCCCATACGCCCCGGCCCGCGGGCCGGCGACGACTCCGTTCATCGAGGTCACGTTGACAATCGCTCCCCCGCGGCCCTCGCCAATCCACCGTTGAGCGACCGCCTGGGCCACCTGAAACGTACCGGTGAGATTGACTTCGAGCACGGCCTGCCAGTCGGCCAGCGACAACTCGGCGAGTGCGCCGAACCTCACGATCCCGGCGTTGTTGACGACGACATCGGGAGTGCCGAAGGCGTCAAGGGCCGCCTCGATAGCGGCCCGATCGGTGACGGAACCAACGTACGACTCGACGTCGGCCACGGGCTGCACGTCGAACACACCGACCCGGTAGCCGGCCCGCCGAGCGGCCGATGAGATCGCCGCACCGACCCCGCCCGCGGCCCCGGTGACCAGCATCGATCGTCGGCCGGTCATGTTCAGACGAGCGATGCGTAAACGGCGGACTCGAACGCTTCGAGTTCCGCGGTCGCCGTGGGATCTTGGAAGGGGAACAACTGGGTTGCCCACACGCCGACGCCAGCGGGCGCGTCGAGGTCGAGCGCGTCGCGCTCGACCTGTTGCATCGCCGCGGCGCCGGTCACGGCCTTGGTCATCGAGAAGATACCGAGCACGGTGTCGACGGTCATCGCGTTGTCGCCACCGACTTGGCGGACTCCGGCGGCGCCTTCGTACACGACCTCGCCATCGACGAGGACCGTGGCGACGACACACCCGGGAGCTCGGTGGCCTGGAGCAGCGCATCGAGGGTGGAGTTCATTCCCGGACACTAGTCACGGTGAACCGAGGCGTATTTCAGCGGACCGGGAAGAATTACCCTGCTTGCCTGTGACACTGCGCGGAGATGTTCCCAACCCGGTCGAGCGGCTCCGAGCGATCTGCCTGGCGTTGCCCGAGGTGACCGAGCGGGTCAGCCACGGCGAACCGGCCTGGTTCGTCGGCGGCAAGAAAACCCTCGCCACCCTCGACGATCACCATCACGGAGCCGACCACCTCTCGTTCTGGGCTCCGGCCCCGCCCGGCGTGCAGGCCGAGATGATCGAGGAGAATCCCGAGCAGTTCTTCCGCCCGCCCTACGTCGGCGGCCGCGGTTGGATCGGCGTACGCATCGACCAAGATCCCGACTGGGACGAGATCGCCGCCATCCTCCTCGACGCCTATCGCCTGGTTGCCCCCAAGAAACTTCTCGCGCTGCTGGCACCGAGGGCAACCCAGTAGGAGCTGAAGTTCGGGCGGGTGGTGTGGACGTCTCGGACGGGCTGGCGATCGGGATGGGGGCGGGCACCGTGGGCGAACAGACGGGCGGCCATCACGACGATTGCGCCGAGGACGGTCTCGCCGTCGCCGGCGGTCTCACTGGTCGGCAGGCCACCGGCAAGGGCTTGGCCGAGGCAGGCGTGGGTCCCGCTGCCGAAGCTGAGACCCCACGGGGCCACCCGGGGCGGCAGCGGACGCCCGGGGACGAATTCGTCGGCATTCGCACCGAACACCAACGGATCGCGATTGGCGACGGTCATCGCCAGGGTCAGTTCGTCGCCCGCCTGCAACGCTCGCCCGGTCGACAGCGTCACAGGCGACACCACTCGGCGGCGGGCTTCAGGGCTTGCCGGGTGTAGGCGCAGCGATTCGTGGACGCACGCCGCCAGCCACTGCGGGTCGGTCGTCAACTCGGTATCTGACGGGTGGCGAGCGAGCCAGCCGAAGATCTCGTCCATCGCGAAGACGAACTCGATCGAGGTGGAATGGGCCGCCACCCAGGGATAATACGCCGCCTCGCGCAACACGTCGTCATACGGCAGGTCGAGCCGATCCTGATTGCGCAACAGCACGGTGAGTACGTCGCGAGGCAAATCCGCTTCCGCAACAACCCCGGCATCGAAGGCGGCGAGGGCCGCCAGCCGCCGCTCGCGCGACGGCGTGAAGAACCGGGCTTCGAACTCGGCCAGCGCGGCGTTTCCGTCGGCGACCACCAAGTCGGCCGGCAACGTCGAATGGACGACGATCGAGGCGACGGCCATCCGGTTCATCAGCGCGGCGAACTCTGCGAGGGTCGCGGGCGCGTCATCGGGTAGGTCGATCCCCGCGACGCGCCGCGAGACCGTCATCATCGCCGTGCGGGCCAGGGGCAACAGGTCGACCTCCCGCGGGGCCAGCCACGGCCGCAACACCGCGTCGATCGTCGGAGCAACCAACGATTGCTCCCATGCGGCGAACACGTCGCGGCGGAACAGCCGGTTCTCCAGCCGCCGCCGATCGCGATGCTCGTCACCGTGAAGGTTGACGATCACCGAACCCATCAGCGCCGAACCAGCGTCGTACAGCGCCTGGCGCAATTCGCGCGCCCGCAGCGCCTCGGCGACCTCGGCATACGACTCCAGCCGGATCACGATGCGATCAACCAGTCGACGATTCGCCCGAGGAGGGCCCGGTGACCCGGGCTTCCCAGCGACCGTTCGTCGTGACCGAGCGAGCTGTACGCCACGCGAGCCGTCGCGGATTGGTGCCGCCATGCGACCGGGTGCACGACCGATGCATCGTCGGCCGCGTTCGCCAGGACCGCCGCGCCAGGGCACGGAGTGACGTAGCGATACAACTCGTCGACCACGTCGACCGGTAGGAGTCCGTCGACCACCGAGTCGTCGGTCAACGCCACGCGGAACGGGCCGGGCGGCGGGTGGTTCGAGCGTTCC
>JANNNL010000593.1:0-17497 GCA_031398525.1 Actinomycetes bacterium
CTCCCCGCCCTCGAACCCACCTGGCTCCCCGACGGCCTCGGGACCATGACGATGACGGCACGAGATCGAGGACGTTCCACTGGTCCGACTCAACTGGCGCCAGGATGGGTGCAGTTCTACGCCGGAACTGGCACCTATCCCGCTTCGCTCACGATCCTCCAGGACTCCCTCCGGGGAGCCGCCCCGGTGGCGTACGGCACCAGCGTGCCCGACGACACCATTCGCAGGATTGAGTCGTCCTTGGTTGCTCGCCAGGGCAAGCCCGGTTGGGATGTCCCGGCTCTCCCCGAAGGTCTCAAACTCATCGCGGAAGGCGTGTGGAGGGGACCTGCGCTACGTCGAGAATGGGACGTCGGCGAGTCAGGCTTTCTCCGCGTGTCCGTTGGGACGGCGGCTGGCATCGCTAGCGCCCACTCGGCAATTAGCTCCCCGCCACGTCGCATCGTGGTTCGTGACCGCGAAGGTTTCGCTACCGAGAACCTCCCTGGGCAGTTCCTGGTCAGCTGGGAGGAGTTGCCTGGCGTCTTCGTCGCCGTCTACGGCACATTCCCGACGGAGATTTTGATTCGGGCCGCGGACGGCCTGGTCGCCGGCGACGCCGCGGCGTACCAACGACTCGTCGGGAGCATCGACATCACCGGCGATCTAGGTCTGCCGCCGAGCACCGAGTTGACCCCTGAACTTGGGTTGCTCGAAAAGTTTCTGCCAACGGACCTCCCCGAAGGCGTTGTTCCTATGGCAGCCGCCGTGGCGTCTATGGGCGGTGACCCTGTGCGTGAGCAGAGCTGGATCAGTGGGGACACGAACCGCCCGGTGTCAGTCGCCGTCCAAACCTTCCCAGACGGCACCCTCGAACTCGACGGAACACACGTCGACGTCGCCGGGCGTCGAGGAGTGCTGCGCCCGTATGAGGGGTATCGATCGTTGATGGTCGAGGCCGATCGCGGAACGTACGTCGTCTTCACCACAACGCTCACCGACGCGGAGCTCGTTGAATTTGCCAGTGGACTACGGCCAACGCCCGATGGTCTGGACGCGACGTTGTCGGTGCGTGGACTTCAGCCCTTCAGCAACGGCTGGTTCACGGCCCCCGACAGGGTGCAGCTGTGCTGGGGTCGCGACGCGTCGAACGTCTGCCTCGCGCTCTTGAGTCAGTCACAACCCGGCTCACTCGTGCGTCCAGTCGACTTCCCGGAGGATGTCAGGCAGGTAGACATCAACGGTCGAACCGGCTTTCAGTGGGCGTCGACCGCAACGTGGTCGGTTGCACCAAATATGGCACTTCAGATCACCGGGTCAGGCTTCTCGGACGACGAACTGCTCGCGATCGTCCGGAGTGTGACCGAGGTCGACGCCGAGATCTTCGCTGCGACGTGGGCGGCAGCCGGAGGGACGTGAGTGGGGGAGTTCGAGGAAGTGATGCCAGAACGTCGTCAAATCCGTACTTTCTGGCATCACTTCGAGTGAGCCCGGGCCGCGGCAAGAGTTCGGGGTTGGATCTCAGGTTGCAAGGAGCAGGGCAAGCAATGGGGCGGGGATGGCCCAGACCGGACCGGAAAGGTCGATGATGTTCTTGGTGGCGACAACGCCGTGGCCGTACTTGCCGACAATCGTGCGAGCCTCCGAGCGCCAGCCGTCGCTGACCCACTTCGCTTCGATCGGGCAGGTCACGGTCGGCTGGCCACCGACGGCAATCGGCATCGCGGCGAAGTCGACCTCGTTCCCCGATCCTGTGCGCAGATAGCCGACCGCTCGCTGCTCGATCAGGCGTGATGGGTGGAGTAGATCGATCGACCGTGCCAACGCAACCGCTAACGCCGCCTCGGTTGAGGCCGTGAAGTCGGGAGGGGGAGCCGATGCATCGAGCAGGCTCGGCAACCGTGCGATCAGGGGATCTGCCAGGTACAGCTTCGACTGCGCCCCGGCCAGGCGGACTCCCTCGTCGCTCACTTGGTGACACCACATCGCCCCGAACGTCGCGACCAGCCGCTCTAGGCGGACGCGCAGCCGATCACGGGTCGAGTGCAACTGGTCGGCGATGTTCTTCACATCGAGGGGGCTTGCGGTGCGCTCGTGAAGCACCCGAATGAGTTCGCTCGATGACTCGGCGGAGTCTCCGGGCGTCACGTCAGTCGTCAGCCATGCGCTCAGATCGCGGGCGAAGACCTCCCCCACATCACCATGCCGATAGTGATCGCCCACGGCCCGCGGGAAACCACCGGTCTCCATGAACCGCTGCCACAGAAGATCAAAGTCGTCCGCGAATACACCCATCCGCTCGACCGCCACAGCCACTTCAGAGCTCTGTAGACGGTCCGGTGTGACCGGTTCGAGCTTTGGCACGCCGGCGTCTGTGGCCGCCAGCACCTCGGCAAAGGTCATCGGAAGGAGTGTTCTAAACGGTTGAGCAACCTTGGTCCTTCCGGCACCGAGTGCCCGTACCGCATCTTGTAACCCCGCCGCGGACGAACCGGTCAAGACAACGCCGTCATTGCTGAGGGCGGTGTTGTCACGGAGTTCCTTGACGAGCAGTTCCCAACCGTCGACGGACGTGATCTCATCGATCAGCCACAGTCGAGGTACGTCACCGACCACCGCGGTGATCTGTCGACCGAGGGTGAACGCCCGACGCAGATCCTTGGCCAAGAAGCCATCGACCGCCAGATAGATCAACCGCATCGGGTCGTTTCGGCTGCAGAATCGAAGCGCTGTACGCTTCAGAGCGACACTCTTGCCGACCCGACGCGGACCGCGCAGCACCCATAGTCCTCCGTTCCCATCCACATCATCGAGCACGGTAGGGCTGTGATCGATACCTGTGGACGCGGCGTCGACAAGCGTCGAGTCGGCGCGAGCCCATTCCGTGGGGTCGGAGCCCACCAGGGCAGCCCGCCACCATGGGTTCCGATCCCGCAAAAGGTTTCGTAACTCGTCGTCACGCATCCTGGCACGCTAACCGAAGTCGACGACCAAATAACCAGACCCCCTGGCTTCGTGTGGGTTGACCCACACCAACCCCCCCAGTTCGTGTGGGTCGATCCACACCTACCCCCGGGTTGGTGGGGCATCAAAAGTCGTACTTCGCTCTGACCAGGTCAAACATGACGTTTTCAGCGGCTGGCGAGCAAACCGGAGCGCAGGGTGATCGGGATGCCGCCGTTCGAGGTGATCGTCGATGCGGACTCGGCCAGCGAAACCTTCAGCGGCGGGCTCGTCTCGCTGTTGACGATGCCCAAGTGCCAGCCGCCGAACTTGGTGTTCAGCACGCCGGCGAACCGGTCGTACAGGTTGCGCAGGTCGTCGTCACCGACGCGGTGCCCGTACGGCGGGTTGGTCACCAGCCATCCCTTGCGGGCGCTCGGCGGTTCCAGCGCCGAGACCGACTGAGCGGTGAACGACACGTGGTCGCCAACCCCGGCGCGCCCGGCGTTGGCCGTGGCCGCAGCGATCGCGCCCTCGTCACGGTCGGAACCGAGAATCGTCACGACCCGGTCGAGCATGTCTGCATCGGCCGCGGCAAGCAGCCGCTCCCATCGCGCCAAGTCGAATGTCGGCCAGTCCATGAACCCGAACTGCCGCTGGCGCCCCGGCGGCACCCGCCGCGAGATCAACGCGGCCTCGATCGGGATGGTGCCCGAACCGCAGAACGGGTCGATCAACGGGGCCTTGCCGTCCCACCCCGAGGCGAGGATCAGCGCCGCGGCGAGCGTTTCGCGCATCGGGGCCTTGCCCACCTCGGTGCGCCAGCCGCGGCGAT
This sequence comes from Actinomycetes bacterium, assembly GCA_031398525.1. GTDB lineage: Bacteria > Actinomycetota > Acidimicrobiia > Acidimicrobiales > Ilumatobacteraceae > JANMJD01. The sequence continues at coordinate 3,758 of JANNNL010000593.1, forward strand.
ACAGCGGGTCACCCGAGGTGTTCAGGCTGACCGTCACGTCGTTGTCGACAATCCGCAGGAACAGTTCGTTGACCGGCTCGTCCTCGGGCGAATCCTCTTCGTGGGGCACGACATCGAGCACTCGTTCAGCAACTGCGTCGGTGTGGAACAGCTTCGAACCCGACGATGTGACCGACACGCGTAGGCCGCGTTCGGTCGGCAGCCATGCCGCCCAGTCGATTGCGCGCAGCACCCGTTGCAGCGAGTCGAACCGCTCGGATTCGAACCGGGCGACGCGCACCAGAATGCGGGTCGCCGTTCGCACATGCAGGTTCAAGCCCCACATCTGCGGCCAGGTTGCGGCGCAGGCGATTCCGCCGTGGAGCGCCTTGGGGTTGGCAACGCCTTGACGCGTCACCTCGGCCAAGGTGAGTTGTTCCAACCCAGGGGTGCAGACCACGAAGACCTGCACCCGCTCTGCGTTGGCCGACTTCGATCCGGGGCGGCGAGTACCGGCTTGACGAGTGGCCGACGGAACCGGAGTAGCACCCGCGACGCGGCCGACCGAGCCACGCGAACCGGGCGGACGAGGACCCGACGAATAGGACGTACTCACGAGAACTGCAATCGCAGGTTGGGATACGCGCCCGCATCCAACGGGGTCGGCCCGTCGGAGCCGAGCCGGTGCCAGCCCGCCGAGGCAATCATCGCTGCATTGTCAGTACACATCGAGCGACTCGGCAGGAACCCCCGAATTCCCTCCGCGGCGCAGGCCCCGAGGAACTCCTCGCGCAGCAGCGAGTTGGCTGCCACTCCACCCCCGAGTACGAGCCCCTTGGCCCCCACCTCGCGGGCGGCTCTGCGGGCTTTGGCCACCAGCACGTCGACCACCGCCGCCTGGAATGATGCGGCGACATCTTCAGTCGCCACCTTTGGGTTGGCCCGCACGTAATTCATCACTGCTGTCTTCAATCCGCTGAACGAGAAGTTCAGTCCGTCGTGGAGCATCGCCCGCGGGAAGTTGATCGCCTTCGGATTGCCGTTCACGGCCACCCGGTCGACCGCCGGACCACCGGGGTATCCGAGTCCGAGGAAGCGGGCGACTTTGTCGAACGCCTCACCGGCGGCGTCGTCGATCGTCTGGCCGAGCAGGCGGTAGTCGCCGTGACCGCGCATCTCGATCAACATCGTGTGCCCACCCGAGACGAGCAGCACAACTAGCGGCAGCTCCAACATCGGGTCTTCGAGGAACGCGGCGTAGAGATGGGCTTCCATGTGATTCACGCCGACGAACGGCTTGTCCCATGCCAGCGCCAACGCTTTGGCCGCCGACACACCGACGAGCAACGCCCCGACCAGCCCCGGGCCGACCGTCGCGGCGATCGCGTCGATGCGTGACTCGTCGATGCCGGCCTCGACGATCGCCCGGGCCATCACCGGGTTGAGCAGTTCGAGATGGGCCCGGCTGGCGATCTCGGGGACCACCCCGCCGTACTGGGCATGTAGATCGACCTGGGTCGAGACCACCGACGACAACACGTCGTAGCCGCCCATCACCAACGACGCCGCCGTCTCGTCGCAACTCGTCTCGATCCCGAGCACCACGGTGTCGGCGGTCGCCAACCCTGAAGTGCCAAAACCCGAACTGCCAGACGATGCGCCGGTCATGCTGCGGCCTCCAGGCGTTGCCAAAAGCCCCGCATCAGTGCCCCATACTCGGGGGTTTCGATCTCATAGCACCACATGATGTTCGCGTCCTCGACGTTCTCGTAGTACTTCGGCCGAACCCCGGCCGTGGTGAAACCGAAGGCCTCATACATCTCTTGCGCTGCCGTGTTACTGGCCCGCACTTCGAGCGACACGTTGCGAGTCGACCGCCGCCGGCCCTCGCCCATGAGCTCAAGCATCAGCCGCTTGCCCACCCCCGAACGGTGTAACGACGGCTCGACGGCGATGTTGGTGATGTGCGCCTCGTCGAGCGTGAACAGCATCCCGGCGTACCCGACCAGCCGCCCGCCATCGAGGGCAACGACGTAGAAGCGGTCGCCCCGGGCCATGCCTTCGATCTCGGTGGTGAAGATGCCGAGGGTCCACGGCCGCGGATACACCTGATGCTCGATCGCCAGAATCGCCCGCAGATGCCGCCGCCGCAACGTCTCGACCTTCACTTGCGCCCCCAGCACCCCGGTCGCCGAAGCGGCCCTCGGGACGGGCTGGCGGATCGCGCCCACGCGCTCCCCGCGCCGATCAAGCAGCCACGACACAATGCTCACGAGGCCGCCCTCACGATGATCCCTCGCGCACGGCCCAGTTGATCTGGGCGTCGGGCTTGCGGAGATACAACGGCTGCAACTCCCACGGATTGACCCATTCCTCACGTAGCGCCCGGGCATGGGCGAGTTGCACCAGCGGAGCGGCCGACGGGTGACCGAGGAACTGCTCGGCAAACTCGACCTTCACGCCATCGGCGATGTGGTCGCGATAGCGCAATGCGCCGTCACCAACGCAGATCGCATCCTGGCGACGGGCCAGCAGATCAGCGACCAGATCGTCGGGTTTCCCGGCCCGCGGCTCCGATACTCGCTGTACCCCGCCGGGAACCTGTCGATAGAACGCATAGTAGATCTCGCCACGACGGGCATCGACGGTCGCCGCGATCACCCGGTCGGTGTGCCGCAGCGGGAACGCTAGGAGGTCGAGGCTCGATACTCCGATCATCGGCAATCGCAACGCCTGGGCGAACGCCTTGGCCGCGGCGATCCCCACTCGCATGCCGGTGAATAGACCGGGGCCGACGTCGACCGCGACACAGCCGAACTCGGCCATCTCGATGTTCGCCTGACGACAGACAAACTCGATCGCCGGGACCAGCGTCTCGGCGTGACGGCGGCCACGGTTGATCTCGAACAGCCCGATCACCCCCTCGTGTCCGCCGATGGCCACGCTGACCTGTTCGGTTGCCGTCTCGATTCCCAGAATCAGCATCTCAAACCGTCCACTCGCTCATTGCGCTGACCAGCCGGTCCCAGCGTTTCGACCACGTCGACCCCATCGCCCGAACCTCAATCGAACGATGCTCCGTCCGATCAAAATCGTTGGCAATGAGCCGAATCTCGAGATGATCACCGAGCGCGCCAGCCACCACGTCACCCCACTCGACGAGCAAAATGCCATCAGCCTCGAGCAACTCGCCCAACGCCAGATCGGCGAGTTCGCCCATCCGCTCCAGGCGGTAGACATCAGCATGGTGGAGGGCCACCGTTGGTGTGTCGTAGGTGTGGACGAGCGTGAACGTCGGGCTGGTGATCGGATCGGTGATGCCGAGCGCCGCGCCGAATCCCTGGGCGAAGGCCGTCTTTCCCGCCCCCATCTCGCCCGCCAGGACCAACAGATCACCGGCGCGACACTGCGTGGCGATCGCCGCGGCGATGGCCGAAGTTGCCATCGGCGAGTCAGATGTGAGGGCGATCGTGGTCAAGACTTTCGATGTTAGTGACCGTCGCCGCCACCTCGGTGGTGACGGGCGATCCGTCGCGAGATCCCGCAGGTGATCTCGTAGCCGATGGTGCCGCCGCGGTCGGCCCATTCCTCGGCACAAATCTCTTGCGTCCCTTGGCGGCCGAGCAGGATCACCCCGTCGCCGACCTGCACGGTCTCGTCCGCGGCGACGACGATCTGGTCCAGCGTCACAACCCCGAGCATCGGCCGCCGAACGCCACCGATCAGTACTTCGCCTTCGTGGAAACCCAACGCCCGGGGCACGCCATCGGCGTAACCAATCGGCACCGTCGCCAACCACATCGGGGCCTCGGCGACGAACCGGTGCCCGTAGGCCACGCCGTCGCCAGCCTGGATCTGCTTCACATGACTGACCCGGGCCTTCAACGCCATGGCCGGTCGCAGCCGGGCAAGGAACTCGGCGTGCGCCGGGTGGGCAAGCAAACCGGCCCCCGGGCTGACCCCATACAAGGCCACCCCGACGCGGACGAGGGAGTACCTCGCCTCCGGAAAGGCGATCGCTCCGGCGGAGTTCAACGCATGCAACTGCACATTGTCGTCGTGCAGCCTGCAATCGGCGATCACCTCGGCGAAGGCACTCAATTGGGCGGCGTTGGCCAGATGGTCGGGATCGTCGGCGGCCGCCAGGTGAGTGAACACCCCGTCAAGTCGCAGCACGTCCGACGAGCGAATCGATTGGATCAACCCCGCCGCCTCGATCGGGGCCGCCCCAACCCGATTCATCCCGGTATCGACCTTCAGTTGCACCCCGTACGGTCCGCGCTGCCGACGTCGCACGGCGGCGGCGAACGCGGCAATCGCCGGGGCGGTGTACAGCGTGGGCGTCAGGTCGTGACCGATCAATTCACCGAACTGTGCTTCAGGTTGCTGCGACAAGATCAGAATCGGAGCGGTGATTCCGGCGTCGCGCAGTTCGACTCCCTCCTGCACCAGAGCGACGCAAAGCCCGGCCGCCCCCGCCTCGATCGTCGCGTGGGCGACTGGCACGGCGCCGTGACCGTAGGCGTCCGCCTTGACGACCGCCCACACCGCAGCCGGGGCAACCAGCTCGCGATACAGCCGGACGTTGTCACCGATCGCACCCAGATCAATCTCCGCCCACGCCCACCGCTGGCCGCCGCCTTCGGTCATCAGCCGAGCGTTTCCAAGACCTGCGGGATCAGCCCGGGCAGATCGCCGGCCACCATGCCCCGACGCGGTGCCCGGCGGCCTGCTTGACCATGGATCCACGCTCCGGCGGCCGCTGCTTCGAACGCCGGCACGCCTTGGGCGACCAGGGCCGTGATGATGCCGGCGAGCACGTCACCGGTGCCGGCCGTTGCCAAGCGGTCGTCGCCGGCGGTCACTACGACGACCCGACCGCCCGGATCGGCAATCACCGTCGCTGCCCCCTTCAATGCCACGACGGCAGTCGTCCGGGCGGCGAGGCGTCGAGCCGCAGCGATTCGGTCGGGGCCCACTCGTTCACCAGCCAGCAACGCGTACTCCCCGTCGTGCGGGGTGAGCACGGTCGGCGATTGGCGTTCGGCGAGCGTGACCCGCGGGCCTTCGCCGCTCCAGGCAAGAGCGAACAACCCGTCGGCATCGACGACGACGGGCAGTTCGGCCCGCCGGACGACTTCGCGAATCGACAATGACGTGGTGTCGGCCCGGCCAAGCCCCGGCCCGATCAATAGCCCGTGGAACCGGTCGAGGTTGTTGAGCACCTCGGCCGCCCAACCGTGCGACGGCAACGGCTTTCCGACGACCTCGGCCGGTGCTGCGGTATCGGTGGCGATCCCAGGGCTCGACAGCCGCACCATGCCCGCCCCCGTCCGTTGGGCCGCTTCGGCGGCCAGGTGAGCAGCGCCCAGCATTCCCGAGTTGCCGGCGATGATCCACGCCGCCGACCGCCACTTGTGGGCATCGGCCGTCCGTCGGGGCAGCCACCCGGCGACGTCACCAGCTTGCACCAGATGGGCTTCGGCCCCCGACACGTCCAACCCGAGATCGGCCAACTCCAGCTGTCCGGCGAGCACGCTCCCCGGGGGAAGCAACAATCCAGGCTTCAGCGCGGCAAAGGTGACAGTGCGGTCAGCAGGCAACACCCCGGGCCTGGCGGCGCCGGTCAACGCATCGACTCCCGACGGAATGTCGATCGCCAGCACCGGCGCCCCGTTCGGGTCGGGGCTATTCCATTCCCCTCGGAAGCCCGTGCCGTAGGCGGCGTCGATGACCAGGTCGCACGCCGGGAGCACTGCGGGGGCCAAGGCGGCATCGATGACCGTGACGTGCACTCCTCGTTCGCTGAGCCGTCGAGCCGCGACCCGCCCGTCAGCCCCGTTGTTCCCCGAGCCCGCGACCACGACCACCCGGCGACCATAGGTACCGCCAAGCATTCGCACGGCGGCGCGGGCGACGGCCGCGCCGGCCAGTTCGATGAGCGCTTCCAACTCCCCCGGGCGGGTGGTCGCCGCCGCATCGATCGCACGCATCTGCTCGGGGGTCACAATCGGCAACACGCCGATGATCGTACGAGGCGACCATGCCTTCAACGCAGCATCAAGCCGGTGACGCCCCGCACCCGATTCACCCAGCGCGTGAGATTGGTCGGTCGAACATCAGAACGCGGCGGCAACCGCCATAGCCATCGTGTCGGAATGAGTCAGCGAGAGTTGCCAACCCGAGACCCCAAGGTCCGCGGCGATCTGAGCGGCGCGTCCGGTCACGTTGAGGATGGGCACTCCCGAGGCCAGCCGGGTCACCCACACCTCATGGAACCCGAAGGCACCGAGACCAACGCCGAGTGCCTTCATCGTTGCTTCGCGCGCCGCGAATCGGGCCGCCAACGACGGCACCGGGTCAACCTTGGGTGCGACATACTCCAGTTCCTCTGCCACGAACAGTCGCCCCCTCATAGTGGGGGTGCGAATCAATGACTCGCGGAAACGTTCGATGTCAACGGCGTCAATTCCAATCCCGATCATCATCGGGTTCTACCACCACTGCCACCCTGTCGGCGACGATGGCACCCCGTTGGCGACGATTGCACCGCACGTACAACCAGCTAGCCCGCAGGCTCAACGGGCGTTACGCCACCGATCGGCGATCTCCGAGATCGGGACGGTCAACAGATCGACCACCGACACTCCGGCCAGCAGATCGTCACGGAAGCTGCCCTCGGTCTCCGACACCCAGTCGACCAGTCGGTCGTAGCGGTTGTCGTAGCCCTGCAATACGCCGCGAAGTGCGCTGACCGGCAAATGATCGTGGAGCTTCACATGCAGCAACGTCAGGCCGGTGCACTGCGACGCTTTGATCTCGGGGATCAAGAGCACCGTGCGCCCATCGGAGCGGCCCTTGGCGACGATCAATTCGCGATGCATGGCGACCTGACGCTTGGTGCCCTTGAGCTGCGCATCACGGTCGACCCGTGAGGTGAGGTCGCGGGCAATGCCGCCACGGTCGACGACGGCGATGCGACCGTCTGTCGCCGGGTCTCCTTCGATGCGGTAGCGGGTGAAACCGGTGACGTCGGCGACAGCTGCATCGAGCGCGGCGAGTACCTTGAGCACGCCGTAGGTGAGCCGGTCTCGGCCCGCCCCGATGCCAAGCACCTTCTGCACCAGCGGGTTGTCGAGCACACCCTCGTCCGAGCGAGAGATGCCGACGGTCACCGTCTTGGCCTGATGCTTGATCGCGTCGATCGGACGGGTGAGTTCTTCAATCGCCCTGGTCAATGCAATCGTCAGATCATCGATCAGGGCGACCGGCGTGGCGATCTTGCCAGTTTCGGCCTGATACGCCTCGAGTGGCGAATCGCTGAGTGCGTCGCGCAACATGCTGGCCAGGTGCACCGCGGTCGAGGCTTCTAGTTGGCCGTTGTAGACCCCGGTCCGCATCGTGTCGAAGAATACCCGGGCGGGACCGGCAAGACCCTCGTGCAGCTGACGCAGCATTTCCTCACCCGTCGGGTCGGTCTCCGCGGCGATCTCGATCGCCTCGCGCGCCTCACGCAATGGACGGGCCAGCGCATCGATCGCCAGGGCAGCCTCGTAGCCGAACAGGTGCCCGACCATCGCCGACAAAATGAACGCCAGAGCAGAATCGACGGCGGGGACCTTGATGACCTGCACCCCGGCCGAGAAACGATCTTCACCGTCGGAGGCGACGACGATCGGCGCGGCCTTGTGCGCCCGGTAAATCGCGACTTCCTTGGCGACGTCGTCGGCCGTTCCACCGATCAGACCAGCCGCACACACCAAGATCAGCGGCTCGGACGACAGGTCGATGTGCTTCTTGTCTTCGGTGACATCGCAGGCGATCGACTTGTAGCAAAGCTCCGAGAGCTTGATCCGGACTTCTTCGGCGGCGACCTTGTTCGGTCCGCTGCCGACAACGGCCCAGTAGCGCCGGTGAGGAGCAAAGCGGCGGGCAGCGTCGGCAATGGAATCACGGCGGGCAATGACCTCGCGCATCGCGTCGGGCATCGTGCGCAAGGCCGAGAGCAGTTCGTGGCGGCGGCGATCATCGCCCAGCCCAGCCAGTTCGCTGACCGCGCAAGCCAGCAGCGCCCCGGCGGCCACCTGCGCATAGAACGCCTTGGTCGACGCCACACTCATCTCGACGTCGCGCCCATCCGACGTGTAGAGCACGCCGTCGGCCTTGTCGGTGAGGTCGCTGTTACGCCGGTTGACGATGCCGATGACTAGTGCTCCGCGACCACGGGCGAGGTCGACCGTACGATTGGTATCGGTCGTCGTGCCGCTTTGGCTGACGGCGAGGATCAGCGTGTCGGTCATGTCAACACGCAGCGAGAAACCCGACAACTCGGTCGCCGTGATTGGGTCGACGTCGAGCTTGCCACCGCACAGCTCGTCGAGAATTGCCGCTGCGCTCTGCCCGGCAACCGCCGCGGTGCCCTGGCCGATGACCAGGACTCGACGAATCGTGCCTGCCTGCAGGCGGCTGACCACCTCGGCCGGAATCGTCGACGGCGGCAACGAAACATGCAACGAACCGTCGCGCTCGACGATCTTGCCGCGCAGCGTCTTGCGGAAACTGTCGGGGGCCTCGCCAATTTCTTTCAGCAGAAAGTGTGGAGCATCGCCGCGGTCGATGTCGCGGGTGGTCACCTCGGCGGTCACCACTTCGCGCGCGCCGAGGGGCAACTCGGTGCCGTCGTACGCAAGCCGACGAATGCCGTCGAGGTCGCCCGCGCGTGCTGCGTCGAGTACGAAAATCTGACCGCGGTTGGTCGGGTTGGCCGGCGATGAGGGCGTCTCACCGTCGATCCGTACGAATCGGGCCGTCTCTTCCACGACGCCATAGGGCTCGCTGGCCACCACGTAGCAGTCGTCGGCGAGGCCGACATACAACGCCTGGCCGCTGCCGCGCAGGGCCAACATCAGCGTGTCGGGCTGAGCAGCCGAGGCCGCGCCGATGGCCACTGACCCTTCGAAACTGGCAACCGATCGACGGAACCCTTCGACGAGGTCGCCCGAGGCGACTGCGTGACGCGAGACCAATGCCGGGATGACCTTGGCGTCGGTGGTGATCGGACCAGGGATCGACAGGCCATGGGCGACCTTCAGATCGGCGTGGTTGTCGACATCGCCATTCAGGGCGCCGACCACATACGGCCCAGTCAGACCATCGATGGTCTCTTCGTTGTTCAACGGATGCGCGTTGGGTTCCGAGATGATCCCGACGCTGGCCCAGCGGGTATGCGAGAGCACTGACAGTCGCGCCGTCGAAGCCTTCAGGGCCAGATGGAGCAACGCGTCGGCAATCATCGCCGTGCGCATCACCCGGGTGTTGTCACCCAACTCGCCGATCTCGGCGGCCGCCTTGTAGACGAAGCTCAGGACGTTGCCGGCGGCGCGCACCGAACCCGAGGTGAAGAGCGGGTCACCCGAACGTTCGGCGATCAACCGGGCGATGGCGGGGTCGGCGAGATCGAGCCCGTGATCCCACACGTAGATATGTAGACCGGCCGAGTCGCGGCCGCGAACTTCCAAGCGATCGAGAGCCGACAGTGTCTGCTGCACGGCGGTGAACCCGGCCAGCTCGGCAGTCGCGGCGTCGCGATGGGCCAGGCCCGCCACTTCGCGGGCGGTCCTGAGCCGGTCGTTTCGCAATGCCCAGACAACGTCGCGCAGGCGGATCAACTCGGCATTGGCCGCTTCCAGATCCGCCCCCGGCACGTCGGCCGCCTCAAGATGGCGTTCTTGCTCATTGGCGGCCGCTTCAAGTTGGTCGAGCCGGGCGGAGATCCCCGCGGCGAGCTGAGGGTGGCCAACCAAGGCTTGTACGCCCGGCACCCCGCGGAGCAGCCGATCAGACGTCTCAGCATGCGCGGCGGCCGCGGCCAAACCGTCTGGGAGCGCTGCGATCGCTCTGTCGAGGGGGTCGAGCACGTCGGCGACGCCCGGAACGGGGCGAGTCGCGGGCCGACTGAGTATTGCAACAATGCCGCACATAGCTGAGCAGGCTACCCAGGGTGGTCGTTGAGGGGACCGCGAGGGCTCCAGATGGCCCGAACGGCACCCCGGATCGGACGCCGATTAGGCGGCGATCAGGCGGTGGCACAACCGGCTCGCACGATCGCCTCGATGATCCGTAGGGCCGAGGCTCGGGCGAGTTCGTTGGTTGCGGCCTCCACCATCACCCGCACCAGCGGCTCGGTGCCGCTCGGGCGGACCAGCACCCGCCCGTCGCTGCCCAACTCGCCGACGACCCGGGCAATCTCCGGTTGGACCTCGTCGGCGATCTCGGCCCACGGCCGACCGACGCGGGTGTTGACTAGCACCTGCGGATAACTCTGCATCGCCTCGGCCGCCAGATCGGCCAGTGGCCGACCCGAGCGCCTCACCAGGTCGATGAGCAAGAGGCCCGCCAACAGACCATCGCCGGTGGTGGCGAATTCGGGGATGATGATGTGTCCGCTCTGCTCTCCGCCGAGAGAGAACCTGCCCTCGGCGAGGGCCTCGAGCACGTAACGATCGCCGACTGCAGTTGTCACCACGTTGATTCCGGCCGCGTCCATCGCCTTGTGAAAGCCGAGATTGCTCATCACCGTCACTACGACGGTGTCGTGGGCGAGCTTGTCCTGCGCTCGCAGATCTGCTGCCAACAGGGCAATCAGATGGTCACCATCGACGACGTTGCCCTGATGATCGACGGCAATCAGTCGGTCGCCGTCACCATCGAAGGCCAGTCCCACATCTGCCCCGTGCTCGACGGTCACGGCGGCCAGAGCCGCCGCATGGGTTGCCCCGACACCGGCATTGATGTTGGAGCCGTTCGGTTGGTCACCGACCACGACCACGGTCGCACCGAGACCGCGAACGACATCTGCGGCCACGCCGGTCATCGACCCGTGGGCACAATCGAGGACGACCCGCAGACCGTCAAACGGACGGGCGGCTGCGCCAGCGAAAATCGCCATCAGGTGTTCGACGTAGATCTGTCCCGCATCGGGGCGACCGACAATCGTTCCGACCTCGTCGCCAACCAGGATCGGGTCGGTCAGGGCCGCCATCGCCGCCTCTATGCGCGCCTCGACATCATCTGGCAGCTTGTGCCCACCGGCGGCAAAGAGCTTGACGCCGTTGTCAGCAAATGGATTGTGCGAGGCGGTGATCACCGCAGCCGCCACCCCCTCCCTGCGAGCCACGTGAGCAACTCCAGGCGTCGGGAGCACTCCCAGCAGATCGACGGCGACACCTTCTGCGGCGAAACCGGCGGCAAGGGCAGCCTCAAGCATCGTCCCCGATCGGCGGGTGTCGCGCCCGATAACGACCCGTGAAATGCCAAGAACCTGAGCCGCAGCGCGACCCAGGTTCAAGACGTAGAGCGGTGTGACCGCGGCATTTGCCACGCCACGAACCCCATCGGTACCAAATTTCAACGACAACGCTGCAAACCTCCGCCGGCAATGGACCCGCAGAAGATAGGCGAGATCAGCGCTTGGTGTACTGCGGGGCCTTACGGGCCTTCTTGAGGCCGTACTTCTTCGATTCCTTGGCCCGCGAGTCACGAGTGAGGAGGCCGGCCTTCTTCAGGGCCGGACGCAGTTCGGGGTCGAGTTCGATGAGCGACCGGGCGATGGCCATGCGCAGTGCACCGGCCTGGCCGCTCACGCCGCCGCCAATCATGGTGGCGTCGATGTCGTACGCCTCCTCCAGGCTGGTGCACTTGAGGGCTTCCGACACGACCATGCGTGAGGTCGCCGTCGGGAAGTAGTTCTCGAACGAGCGGCCATTGACCGTGATGATGCCGGTGCCGGTGCGCAAACGCGCCCGAGCAATGGCTTCCTTGCGGCGACCGGTGGTCTGAGTGAGGGGCTTAGTCACTGGGATTCCTCTACAACGTCAATCAGCGAGCGCGAGCGCCGGGAACTTCGAGAATGGTGGGGTTCTGGGCACCGTGGGGATGCTCGGAGCCGGTGTAGACCTTGAGCTTCTTGACCATCTGGCGACCAAGCGGACCCTTGGGGAGCATGCCGGCAACCGACTTACGGATTGCGTCGGCCGGCTTGCGGGCGAGGAGATGGGCGTAGGTCTCGGACTTGAGACCACCCGGGTAACCCGAATAGCGATAGACGAGGGAATTCTCGGCCTTGCCCTTGGTCATCACGACCTTGTCGACGTTGATGATGATCACGTGGTCACCGGTGTCGATGTGCGGGGCGAACATGGTCTTGTGCTTGCCACGCAGGACGCGAGCAGCCTCGGTGCAGATACGACCGAGGATCATTCCCTCGGCATCGATCACATGCCAAGCGCGGTTGATCTCGCTGGCTTTCGGGGAGTACGTGGGCATCAACAGCTTCCTTGCTGGCAGTCGTTCGTGCGTTCGGGCAGCGACGAGCCACCAGGGAACCGGATCAGGATACGGGACCGAAACCGCAAACGACAAACACGGCGGCCGGAATCACTGCACGACCAAGAATCGATCACCGTATCCGACAGGGCCAGCCCCGTTGCGGACTCCCCGCCGATCACCCGCTCAGCGAGGCCCCGAACACCGCCAGCGAGTCCGGACGGACGGTGACAGAGACCCGGTCGCCGACCTCGACACCGTCCAGGTCGCGGGTCGGTAAGTCGGCGGTGATGACGTCGTCGTCAAGCGCGATTTGCAGCCGGGTTGTCGCGCCGAGGAACGTCCGCAGGACGACATGGCCTTCAGAACCCCAGGGGGCCGTGGTGTCACCCATCCGCAACACTACGTCCTCTGGCAAAAACGTGACCAGCACCATCGAGTTCGTCGGATCGGTGACCACGACATCCAGCGGGCGGCCGGCGAGACGAACCCGTCGGTCGCCGTCAACAGGAAGATGCAACAGATTTCGTCCACCGACGAACGTCGCCGCCCCCGCAGTGGTCGGCCGGGAGTACAACTGACTCGGCGCAGCACACTCCACGATTTGGCCGCCCACCATCACTGCTACCCGGTCGGCAATCGCCATTGCCTCGGACTGGTCATGCGTGACATAAACGGCCGTCAGACCGACCCGCTGCTGAATGCGCCGAATCTCGTCGCGCAACGACGTGCGAATGACCGCGTCGAGGGCCGACAGCGGCTCATCGAGGAGCAAGACCCGGGGTTCGGGGGCAAGCGCCCGGGCGAGCGCCACCCGCTGTTGTTGGCCGCCGGAGAGCTGCGTCGGATAACGATCACCAAAGCCGGACAGACCAACCAGGGTGATCAGCTCATCAACACGCTCCGCGATGGCTTGGCGGCTGCGCTTGCGAACCCGCAACGGAAATCCGATGTTCTGGGCGACGGTCATGTTCGGAAACAGGGCGTAGCTCTGAAACACCATCCCAATTGGTCGCTGTGCGGTCGGCATTCCCGTCACATCACGCGAACCGATTCGAATCGCCCCTTCGTCGAGAGCCGTCAACCCGGCGACGGCCCGCAACAACGTGGTCTTCCCGCTCCCGCTCGCGCCGAGCAGAACGACGAGTTCGCCTTCCTCGATGCTGAGATCGACGTGGTCAAGTGCGGTGGTGGAGCCGTAGCGCTTGAGCGCACCGACGAGTTGAACCGATGAGGTGGACATTCACGACTCCGAAGTCGGTCGGTGGGTGGCAGCGGACACGAGGGCGACCGATTGACCGCCGCCAAGTCGGGAAACCACGGCGGTCAGAACGAAGAGCAGGACGAAGCCGGCGACGGCTATGACGGCGACACCGTTGGGGTTCCCCGATGTGTCGTTGAGTTCGGTGACTTGCCAGACCGGCAGGGTTTCGAACG
>JANNNL010000031.1:0-3455 GCA_031398525.1 Actinomycetes bacterium
ACCGGCATGAACGGCTCCAACTCGTCGGGATCGACGACGACGTAACGCCCCTTGGAGACCTCGTACCCCTTGACGATCTCTTCGTCGGGCACGTCCTCCCCCGAGTCGGCGGAAACCTTCTTGAGCTTGATGCGACTCATCGTTCGCTGATCGAGCTGGTTGAAGGCAACTGTCTTTTTTGAGACGGCGTGATAGAGCTTGACGGGGATCGCCACCAGCCCGAAGCTGATGGTTCCATTCCAGACCGGGCGAGGCATAACTACATTCTGCCTGGTCGAACGCCAGAACAAAATGGTGAGGCCCCGACCGGCCTCGTAGTGAGCATCGACGGCACCACGGTGTAGGTTGCCGCCGGGAGTTGAAACGGGGTCGTGAGTGGCGAAAGACAGCCAATGGAGTGCAATTTCGCGTGCTGCGAAACACCCTCAGCTCCGCCAGATCGAGGCGGCCTATGTTGCCTTCAACCTTGCCGAACAGGCCACCTGGCTGGCGATCACCGTGTTCGCCTTCAGGCGCGGCGGGGTGACCGAGGCGTCGCTCGTTGCGCTCTCCCAGCTGATTCCCGCCACGTTCGTCGCTCCGTTCGCGGCGTTCGCCGGTGATCGCTTTTCACCCAATCGGGCCCTGACCGTTGGTTATCTCACCCAAGCGGCTGCCTTCGCGGCGACCGCTGCCTTCATCGCCGGCGACGCGCCCAAGGCTGCCTATGTTGCAGCGGCCGTGGCCGCATCGGCAATGACCGTGACCCGGCCCGTGATGGGGTCGATCCTTCCGCTCGTCACTCACACGCCACGAGACCTCATTGCAGCCAATGTCGTCACCAACCTGACCGAGCAGCTCGGAGCCTTTCTCGGACCCTTGATCGCTGGCCTGCTGATCGTGGCGGGGTCGCCCACATGGGTCTTCGCGGTCAGCGCTGGCGGCTTGGTACTCGGTGCGCTGGCGGTGGTTCGTGTCTCCATCGAGCGGATGGAACCAGAGCCGATGGAGGCTTCTCAAGTGCTCCGTGAGGTGCTCGGCGGGTATCGAGCCCTCCGCACCGAGCCTGTTGCTCGTTGGTTGATCGCCACGACCTCCGTCGGAGTTCTGTCTGTCGGCATGCTCGACATCGTCACCATCACCTTCGCCAGTACCAAACTCGGCGGCGATCGCGATGCCGGTTTCCTGCAAACCGCCGTCGGACTCGGCGCGCTCATCGGTACCGGAGTTGGCACGGGACTCGTGGGTGGCGCACGAATTCTGCGTTACCTCGTCGGTAGCACCGTGCTTCTCGCGGTCCCGTTCGTAGTGCTCGGCCTGGTCGGCTCACGAGTGTGGGCGGTGATCCTCTTCACCGTCATCGGATCCGGCATGTCGCTGATTCGGTTCGTCGGTTCCGTCGCCATGCAGCGTCTCGCCCCGTTTCACGTCCTCACCCGCATCTTCGGCGTACTCGAGGCGCTGACGATGGTCTGTCTCGCGCTGGGCGCGGTGATTGTTGCCCGGGTCATCTCGGCCACATCATTGGCCCAGGGGTCTGCCATCGTCGGCATCGCGCTCGGCCTGGCCATGGTGGTGTGCATCGTGCGCCTACATCGACTGGGGGCGACCGGAGCGCCACCCCCGGCTGAACTCTTCGACCGAATTGCCGATGACCCATTGTTTGCATCACTTCCGGCACCGACCGTCGAGCGTCTTGCGGCGGCCGCGCGAACTCGATCAGCCGCCCCCGGCGAGGCGATCATCACCGAAGGCGAGTTGGGCGACGACTACTTCCTGATCACATCGGGCGACGTCCAAATCACGATGGGAGCGGACATCATCCGCACGATGTCGGCGGGTGAATCGTTCGGCGAGATCGCCCTGCTGCGCAAGTGTCCCCGAACAGCCACCGCCACGGCTACTGGGGATGTCGGGATGTACAGCATCGACAGCGCGACATTCCTTCACGCCGTAACCGGCCACCCGCGCAGCATCGCCGAGGCCGAGCGGATCACCACCCGGTTCCTTGGTGAGACGTAGGCCGACAACACCCGGGCCGACTCCCACCCGTGCCCGACGGATCTATCCTGCGAGGACGGCTCGGGCGACGAGATCGGTGCCGAAGGCAGTGAGAATTGCCAGATAGAGCAGGCCGGTGGCAGCCATCACCGCGGAGTACGCCCGCTCCTTGAGGGCGGCGCGGGTGACGAACACGAGAATGATCGTGGTCATCGCGCAGGCCACCCAGAACCAGCCGAGGATGCCGCCCCAACCGTCATCTATGCCGCCGTTGAGTACCGTGACCATGCCCGTCGGGATCAGCATGACGGCGACTTCGGCCGGCCAGATCCACCCGAGGCAGGCGACGAGTTCGTTGAGCAGACGCCGCGGCAGTCCCGGCTGGACGAGGTACCAGTGCCCAAGGAGCATGGCGTCGGTCACCGAACCGAGGAATACTGCGCCGATCACCGTGCGGGCAACGGCGAGCGCCGTATTGCCTCCGGCATCGAACCCGGCGGCGACCAGACCGATCAAACCGATGCCGACCGGAATCAGGTCGAGGATCGGCAAGAACTCCGAGCGATTGCCGATCGGCCCCTCCGGCGCCGCCGCGAGACCGGAGCGTTCGATGCCGGTCATTGCCGCCACCCGTTCGGTGCGCCGGTCATGCTCGACCTGCTGGCCGCTCACGCCAGCCTTGCGCCGAACGACAGAGATCACGAGGGCAACGCTGGTGGCCAGCACCGTGAGGCCCGCTGCTACGTCGCGACCGACGGACCAGCCCGAACGCCACGCCGCCAGCAGACCTCCGGTGGCCAACCCGAGGTAGGTGGCCCGCAGCAGCCAGCCGTAGCCGACGCCCACTTCGCGCCGGCGCGTCGTGAACCAGCAGAACAGCATTCCCCCAACCGACCATTGCAACAGCACGGTGGCGGCATCGAGGCGAATCACGATCACCGAGGCTACGGGCTGGCCGCGCTCCGGCCACGAACGCATTCGTCAATGCGTATCCCGTAGAGTTGGACACCGTGTCAAGCCGCCCCTCGTTGCTCATCGGGCGACTCGTCACCGTCACAACATTGTCGCTGCTCGCCGGGTGTTTCACCGGTGAACGCGGCACCCTGGTCGACCCTCCGCCCGGCGGCGAGGTCGGTCAGCCGAGTGGCGATGCCAACGCCGATGCCGTACTCGACCGGCTAGAGGCCATGCCCAGCCTGGCGTTTACCGCCCGCTATCAACTGACCCTGAACTTCGGCGGCGTCGTCTCCGAGGCGACGATCACAGAGGATGCGATCAGTCGCCGGTCGGTCACCATCGGCGGGATTCGTTTCCTGTCAACCGGCATCGACCAGACCTGCATCATCGCGACGGGTGTCTGCGAGGCCGGGTTGCTCGACGCCCGCACCAGCGACCTGGGCTTCACCTCAACCTTCGACCGTGAGGGGCCGGCCAAACGGCTGCGCTTGTCGACATCCCGCAAGACCGGCCCGACC
>JANNNL010000060.1:0-4608 GCA_031398525.1 Actinomycetes bacterium
GCACGTTCTGGTTCGTGCTCAAGCTGCTGGTGTTCCTCTACATGTTCGTGTGGTTCCGGGCGACATTGCCCCGCTTGCGCTACGACCAGTTGATGGACCTTGGCTGGAAGATTCTGATTCCGCTGGCGCTCGGCTGGTTCATGCTGCTCGCCGCACTGCGGGTGGCCCAGGATGAGGGTTGGAACCGCTTCATGGTCGGTGCCATTGGCATCGGGGTGATCGGCGGCTGCTACCTGTTGCTCAACGCGGCCCACCGGGTGAGTGCCAAGACCCGGGCCAAGGAAGGGGCGATGTTCTGATGGGCTACCTCGGAGGATTCAAGATTTCGGGTCGCCAGCACCGCCTGTTCGGCGGCAAACGGGTGACGACCGAGTATTCCGGCGGGCGCGGTCATGCCAAGGGCAAGAGCGACCACGACGTCAAGATTCCCAAGCCCGAGCGGTTGCACGGACGCCACGTCCTCAACCGCTACGAGGATGGGATGGAAAAGTGCCTCGGTTGCGAGCTCTGCGCCGCGGTGTGCCCGGCCAAGTGCATCCACGTTCGTGGGCGCGACAACGACCCCGAGAACCCGACCTCGCCCGGCGAGCGGTTCGGTTGGATCTACGAGATCAACTACCTGCGCTGCATCCACTGCGATCTGTGCGTGGAAGCTTGCCCGACCGAGGCGATCACCGAATCGAAGTTGTTCGAATTCTCGTTCACCAGCCGCCAGGACGCCATCTACACCAAGGCCGAACTGCTCGTCGGGGACGACGGCAAGCCGCAGAAGATGGCCTGGGAAGACTGGCGCGAGGGCGACGATGTGCTCACCTCGGGCTGGATGCGGGCGACCGCCCCATCGGGCGACGCCTCGTTCGAAGGCATCGAAGGCTGGTCGGGCGAGTTGGGTTACGGCCTGCGCGCATCCGAACCGACCCAGGAAGTGCGAGACGCCGCAACCAAGGTCCGCACGGTCAATCGGGAAGGCCGCTGACGTATGGCAGAGTTGATTGTGTTCATCTGCGCGACGGCGATGGTCATCGTCGGAGCGCTCGGCGTGCTGCTGCGTAAGCATCCCGTCCACGCCGCGTTGTCGCTGGTGTTGACGCTGTTCGGCATCGCCGTGCACTTCATCGCGATGGAGGCCAACTTCCTTGCCGCCGTGCAGGTCATCGTCTACGCCGGGGCGATCGTGATTCTGTTCTTGTTCGTCATCATGCTGCTCGGCGTCGATCGCACCGAAGACTTGTCGGTCGAGCCGTTTCTCAAGCAGCGCATCGCCGCACCGATCATCGGGGTTGGAATCGCCGGCCTCATCGGTACGGCGATCATCGCCAGCCGCAGTCTGCTCGGCCAGGGTCCGGCCCCCGCCGAGAACGGGCAAGACATCAACGAGTTGGCCCGGTCGGTGTTCTCCGACCACGTCTTCGCCTTCGAATTGACCTCGGTCCTGCTCGTCATCGCCGTCGTTGGCACCGTGCTCCTCGCCCGCAAGCTCCCCTCGGGACCGGAATCATGAACCTTTCCCGCCGGGGGCTGCGTCCCCCTACCCCATCGTCGTTCTGCGCAGGCGGATCACAGCTGGCGCTCCCTCGACCGACCGTTCACGAGCAGAGCTCATGAGCGTTCTGTCATTCACCACGCCGACGCCGACGCCGGTCTGGTACCTGCTGCTCGCCGCCGTTCTGTTTTCCATCGGCGCGGTGGGGGTTCTTGTGCGCCGCAACCCGCTGGTCATGTTCATGTCGATCGAGTTGATGCTCAACGCCGTCAACCTCTCGTTTGTGGCGCTCTCGCGAGTGCACGGCGACATCGGGGGGCAGACCTCGGTGTTCTTCGTACTCGTGGTGGCCGCCGCCGAGGTGGTTGTCGGACTCGGCATCATCGTGTCGATCTTCCGTAAGCGGCCGGGCGCGACCGCCGATGACATCGCGCTGATGAAGGGCTGAGAGTCTCGATGCTTGATCTTGTCTGGCTGATTCCGGCGCTTCCGCTCGCCGGTTTCCTCATCCTGTTCTTCTTCGGACGACGCCTCGGCGAACCCCGCGCCGGGTGGCTTGCCACCGTGATGTGCGCCGGGGCGTTCGTGGTGTCGGTCGGCGTGTTCTTCGACATGCTGTCGCAAGACGCCGAGGAACGTATTCACAACGTGACCACCCTGTTCTCGTGGGTGCCGGTCTCGACGTTGCAGGTCGACCTGGCGTTTCTCGCCGACCCGCTGTCGATCACGATGTGCTTGTTCGTTACCGGTATCGGCTCGTTGATCCACCTGTACGCCATTGGCTACATGCACGGCGACCCGAAGTTTTCGAAGTTCTTCCTCTACCTCAACCTGTTCGCCTTCTCGGTGCTGATGCTCGTGCTCGGCGAAAATATGCTGGTCACCTTCCTCGGGTGGGAGGGCGTCGGCACCTGCTCGTACTTCCTGATCAGCTTCTGGCACCACAAGGAGTCCGCGGCCACGGCCGGCAAGAAGGCGTTTGTCACCAACCGGGTCGGTGACTGGGGCTTCATGATGGCGATGTTCTTCGCCTTCCATGCCACCGGTTCGTTGAGCTATCTCGACGTCAACGGCGCGGCCGGTGGTCTGGCCAAGTCGACGGCAACGGCGATTGCGCTGTTCGCCTTTGTCGGGGCGTGCGGCAAGAGCGCCCAGCTTCCGCTGTTCATCTGGCTGCCCGACGCGATGGAGGGCCCGACTCCCGTTTCGGCCCTCATCCACGCTGCGACGATGGTCACCGCCGGGGTGTTCTTCATGACCAGGCTCAACCCGGTGATCAACGCCTCCGACGGTGCCGTTGGCTGGGTGATCGCCATCGTTGGGGCGACCACCGCACTGTTCGCGGCGACGGTCGCCGTCGCCCAGAACGACATCAAGAAGGTGCTCGCCTACTCGACCGTCAGTCAGCTCGGCTACATGTTCCTGGCTGTCGGTTCGGGGGCCTACATCGCCGCCATCTTCCACATGGTGACCCACGCCTTCTTCAAGGCGCTGATGTTCCTCGGGTCGGGCTCGGTCATCCACGGCATGCACGACGAGCAGGACATGCGTCGCATGGGTGCGTTGCGCAAGCTGATGCCGATCACGGCCGGCACGTTCATCATCGGCTGGTTGGCGATCGCCGGAGTGCCGCCGTTCTCGGGGTTCTGGTCAAAGGACGAGATTCTGCTGTTCGCCTACGACAAGAGCCCGATTCTGTGGTTCGTCGGCCTCCTGACCGCCCTGCTGACGGCCTACTACATGACCCGTCAGGTGATCATGGTCTTCTTCGGCAAGGCCCGTTGGAACGAACCGGTCACCGGCCATGGCCACGACGAAGAAGCCGGCGATGACGCTCACGCGGTAGCCGCCGCCACCGACTCACATCACGGTGAGATCACGCCGCACGAGTCGCCATGGATCATGTTGACCCCGCTGGTCGTGCTGGCCGGTCTGGCTCTCGTCGGCGGAATCATCGGCCTACCCAAAACGTCGCTGTGGCCCGACTCGATCGCTCAGCGCCTGGAGCATTGGCTGGAGCCGGTCGTCAAAGCGGGTGAGCATCACCTCACCGAGGGGGCCGAAGACATCAAGTGGTTCCTGGCCGGAGGCGCAGTCCTCGCGGCGGCCGTCGGCATCATCGCCGCCGTCGGCGTGTACCACCGCCACAGGGCCAAGGCGATCGAACCGCAGCTGCTCGCTGATGGTTGGAAGTACGACAGCACCGTCAGCGCCTTCATGGGCGGCCCCGGCCGCAAGCTGTTCGAAGGTCTCGCCTGGACCGACCGTACGATCGTCGATGGCGCTGTCAACGGCGTCGCCACCGGCGTCCGCTCCATCGGTAGCGTCGCCCGGCGAACGCAGACTGGTTTCGTCCGCAACTACGCCCTGGGGATCTCCCTCGGAGTGGTCGGCCTGCTGGCCTGGTTCCTGCTCAAGGGAATGGGGGTGCTGTGATGCTCATGGAAACCGAAGCGGCCGAGGCCGCTGCCAACTTCCCGATCCTCACGATCCTCGTCCTGCTTCCGGCGATCGGCGCGCTCGTCGTTGCGTTGCTGCCCAACAGCCGCAAGGAGCTGGTCAAGCCGGTCGGGCTGATGTTTGCCGTGGCAACCGGGGCGATGACCCTGTGGTTGCTCGCCAAGTTCCAGACCGGCCAGGGCGACTATCAGTTCGTCTCCAAGCACCCGTGGATCAAGGAGTGGGGGATTGGTTGGCATCTCGGGGTCGACGGCATCTCGCTATTCCTGATCGTGCTGACCGGCATTCTCATCCCGATTGCGATGCTCGGTTCCGACGCCCATCACAACTACAAGCCATATACGGCGTGGATTCTGCTGCTCGAAGCCGGGGTCATCGGCTCGTTCGTCAGCCTCGACCTGTTCTTGTTCTTCGTGTTCTTCGAGATCGTGTTGGTCCCGATGTACATGCTGATCGGCGGCTGGGGCTACGAGGGGCGGGTGTACGCGTCGATGAAGTTCTTCCTCTACACGATGCTCGGCTCGGCGTTGATGCTCGTTGGCATCATCACCACCGCGTTCCTGGCCAAGAACCAGATCGGCTATCTCAGCTTCGACCTGGTCGAGATTGCCGAGAAGGCCTCGTTCGGGGTGAACACCGGTCGTTGGCTGTTACTCGCCTTCGCT
>JANNNL010000143.1:0-6434 GCA_031398525.1 Actinomycetes bacterium
AAGATCAGTCGAGTGCCGTCGGGAGAGACCGAGATCGCCTTGATCTTTGACGAGTAGGTGCCGGTGAACGTGAGGTTGAACGCCGGCTTGACCGTAGCGGTCGACGGGTTGAGCTCGGTGAGGACGTCGTACGGCGCGCCGCTAATGGTGGTGAAGTCGCCACCGATGAACAGCCGCCCGGCCCCAAAGGCAAGCTGGTCAACTTTCAAGTCGATGACCGCCGGTATGAACGCCGGGTCGACCGAGCATGTCGCCAGGTCGAGGAGCGCCACCCGGCTGCGGCTGCGGACGACGCCATCGGCGCCAGTGATCTTGGTGAATCGACCGGCAACATAGACCTTGTCGGGCGACGGTCCTTCGGCAATGGCGAGGACGTGGTTGTCGAAGATCATCTGAGGGCAGACGAGTGCCTTGGTATCAATGTTCCAGGCGGCGAAGTATGCCCGAGCGACCGTCACGCCGTCGGCGCGCAGCAACTGGAGGAAGTCACCACCAGCGACGATGTTCCGGCCGGCCTGGTTCGCGGTGTACACCTGGCGGCGAGCGGTCAGACCAGCTCCCAGATCGATCAACGGTGTATTCAGAATGACCGGGTAACCCTTGGCCGGCGTGCCCGGCACCGCCGACGGGTGGTCGCGGAACGCCGCATCGGCGCGATTGGAAGAAGCCCATACTCCGGTCGCCAGAGTTGTCACACTTAGTGCGATTCTCAAGAATTTCGAGATCTTCACGCCTATCCTCCGCTGCCGAGACCCGCTCCGGATGCCCATTCGAACACCCAGTGAGTGACTAGACCGCTGAGCGTAGCTTTTCGTCTCCTCGATGACGACGGCGATCGGAAGGTCGGGCTGATCGACCCACATGTTGCGGAAAACTTTCGAATCGCTGCGAACCGATAAGGGGGATCGGTCGTACTTGCTGACATCACGCCCTCACCGGGCTCCAACGCAAGGAAAATCCAATGTTCAACTCACGAATCATCAGCGCCCTCGCCATCACCACCGGTCTCGGACTCGGCGTCGTCGCCAACGCCGCTCCCGCCCACGCTGCCGCTACCGACCTCGACCGCTTCACCCTCGTGACCGGCGGCATGGGAGTGAAGGCATCAATCAACTGGTCACACGTCATCTTCGACGGCGATCCCCGCGACAACGGCGAGTTCCATCCCGATGTGATCAACAACGTGACCGGCCGCTGCGCGACGATCACCATCGACTGGTTTGACGGCACCGACCCGGCCAATCCGCAGGTGGCGATCTCCAACATGTCGATGCCGATCGGCTGCGCCACCGTCCCGGCCGACAGCCTCAACCTCTTCAACATGAGCCGCTTCAACGAGCCGGCAGCGATCAAGGCGGTCGTGTGCCTAAAGGTCGCCGCCAGCGCTCTCCTCCCCGCCGTGTCCAAGTGCGTCACGAGCAACCCGTTCTTCGACAGCGCCTTGACGGGAATCTGACCGTCGACCACGCCACACCGCAAGCCTCCACGGAGGGGGACCTGACGCCTCGTCGGGTCCCCCTCCGCCGCGTCTACGATGCGGACATGTACGACCTGATCATTCGTGGGGGAACTGTCGTCGACGGCACGGGGGCACCCTCGCGCATCGCCGACGTTGCGGTGAAGGGCGGGGTCATCATCGCCGTCGGCGAGTCGCTCGCGGGCGAGGCGACCGTGGTGATCGACGCCACCGGACGGCTGGTCACCCCGGGCTTCGTCGACGTCCACACCCACTACGACGGGCAGGCCACGTGGGACAGCCTGCTCGACCCGACCTCGGGCCATGGCGTCACGACAGTGGTGATGGGCAACTGCGGTGTCGGCTTCGCCCCGGTGCGACCCGGTAAAGAGGAGTGGCTCGTCCAGTTGATGGAGGGCGTCGAAGACATCCCTGGCACCGCCCTGCACGAGGGCATCCAATGGGAATGGGAGACCTTCCCGCAGTATCTCGACGCGCTCGATCGGCGCACCTACTCGATGGACATCGCCGCCTACGTCGGGCATGGCCCGGTCCGGGCATATGTGATGGGCGACCGCGGGGCACGCAATGAGCCGGCCACCGCTGACGACATCGCGTCGATGGCCGAGATCGTCCGCGAAGCAATGGACGCTGGAGCCGTCGGGTTCTCAAGCTCACGGACCCTCAGTCATAAGGCCCGTGATGGTGAGCCGGTGCCGGGTACCTTCGCCGCCCAGGACGAACTCGACGGCATGGCCGACGCGCTCGTTGCCGCGGGTCATGGCGTGTTCGAGCTCGCTCCGCAGGGGTTGGAGTTCGACCCGCCGACGCTACTCGGCGAGGTGGAGTGGATGAGTCGGGTCGCCGTACGCACGGGCCTCCCGGTGTCGTTCGCCATGCTGCAGAACTCGGTCCAACCCGACTCGTGGCGCGACGTGCTCGCCGCCGTCGATCGCGCCGCGGCCGATGGCGGCAGGTTGATTCCGCAGATCGCCGCCCGACCATTCGGAATGATGATCGGCTGGGCGAGCTACCACTTCTTCGCCAAGCGCCCGACGTTCGTCGAGTTGGCCTCGTCGATGACGCACCCCGAGCTGCTACTCGAACTGCGCAAGCCGTCGGTGAAGGCCGCGATCCTCGCCGAGACCGACCTGCCGCCCGACCCGTCACGCCAGTTTGACGGCATCGGCAGCCTGTTCCAGAACTCGACCGACAAGATCTATTCGATGGGCGCGGCGGTGGACTACGAGCCGGGGCCCGAGTCGCTGGTGTCGAATCTGGCGGCGAGTGCCGGGCGCGATCCACTGGAGCTCGCCTACGACCTGATGAACGACGACAACGGCCAGGCCTTCTTGATGCTGCCGTTCTTCAACTTCGTCGACGGTACCCAGGACGCGATCTACGAGATGCTGATTCATCCGTCGACCGTGTCGGGCCTGTCGGATGGTGGGGCGCACGTGCGGATGATCTGCGACGCCTCGATCCCGACCTATCTGCTCACCCACTGGGCCCGTGATCGTCACCGCGGCCCGAAGCTGGCCATCGAGCAGGTGATCCGCTTCCAGACGAAGGACACCGCCGACCTGATGGGCTTCGGTGACCGGGGCACCCTCGAAGCAGGCAAGCGAGCCGACATCAACGTGATCGACTTCGATGGGTTGACCCTCGGCTTCCCCCAGGCCGCCGACGACCTTCCCGCCGGCGGACGTCGCCTGGTGCAAGCCGCCACCGGCTACGACTACACCATCGTCGCCGGCGTTGTCACCCGCCACCACGGCGTCGACACCGGTGCCCGCCCCGGCCGCCTCGTGCGCGCCTCGGCCTAGGAGTCGGTACCAGCCCGTCTGAGCCGCCCGCGCCCTAGCCCTATCGCTGCCTGGCCGCCACCAGACTCCAATTTGGAACGCAGTAGCGCCTGGAGCGCCATGGCACTCCCCAGAACCTCCCGGTCGCCGCGATCGGCACCCGGACCAGCGATGGGGGGCGTCCGCTGCGATCGGACCCCGAGCATGCGCGTACGGTGAAACCATGAGTGACAAGCCGAGCTACCTGGGACTTCTCAATGCGGTTGCTGTCGCCGAGCGACGAGGGGCCGAGTACCTGCGGGTCTGGATCGCCACGACGACTGACGACAAGGTGCGGGCAATGCTGCACACGGTCGAACTGCGGGAGGCCGAGCACGCACTGACCTTCGAGAAACGGCTCGATGAGTTGGGCTACGGCTTTATCGAATCGCCCGACCCGAAACACGAGCGGTCGATGGAGATCGCCGGGTCGACGACGATGACCGACCGCGAAAAGCTCGAGGCGCTCAACCTCCACCGCCGCCCAACCACCGGCACGCCCGACGTCTTCGACCGGTTCTTCGATAACAAGGACATCGACCCGATCACCGGCGGGCTCCTCGGGCGCTACATCGCCGAGGAACGCGACACCGGTCGCCGATTCGCCGCCTGTTACGACGCGCTGGCGTAGGGCTCAGGCTCTCACGCCGTTGCGGCCTTGAGCACGTCGGCGGCGAGGTGGATGGCGTCGACCGACTTGATCAGGGGCAGGTTGACAATCACCTCGTCGCCCCCGGCGGCAACGATCGCGGCAAGATTCTCCGTCGCCTCGTCGGCCGTGGCGATGATCATCCGGTCGCGAACCTCGGGGTTGTCGTAGTCGAGGAATCCGCGGAACCCGTCACGCTCGGCGTCGTCGGCCGAGACGAACAGGCTGACCATCGCGGTGCGCTTCACCGACTTCGGGTCACGACCCACCGCCGCGCAATGTTCGTCGAGGATCGCCAGTTTGCGACCGACCAGCCCGGCCGTGCCACCGATGTTGCATTGGTCGGCCATCTCGGCGACCATCCGCAGGGTCTTCTTCTCGCCGCTGCCGCCGATCATCATCGGGATACGCCGAAGCGGGCGGGGCACGAGCCGGGCCTCGTCGACGGTGTAGTGCTCACCAACAAAAGTGAAGGTCTCGTTGTCGAACATGCCGCGACAGATCGTGACGGCCTCGCGCAGACGCGAGAAACGCTCCTTGACCGGGGGGAACTCCCAGCCGTAGGCGGCGTGTTCGACGTCGTACCAGGCGGCCCCGATGCCGAGAATGATCCGCCCGCCGGTCATCGCGTCGAGCGAGCCGATCTGCTTGGCGAGGTGCGCCGGGTTGCGGTACGTCACCCCCGTGACGAGGGTGCCCAACTCGACCCGGCTGGTCAACGCCGCAAGGGCCCCGAGCAGCACATACCCCTCGAGGATCGACGCCGACGGACCGCCGAGCGGTGGCAGCTGCAGCAGATGATCCATCACCCACAATGACGAGTACCCGGCCTCCTCGGTCGCTGCTGCGGCCGCCCGCAACCGGTCCATCGTCGTCGCCGGATCGGCATCCACGATCCACGAGAAGTCGGGCAACTGCAATCCGTAGGTAGCCATACCTCAGCCTCGCGCAATCCCCAAGCGATCGCGTGAGGCTGCGCAGCAACTATTCCCGCCCACGCTCACGCATTGCCGACTACGGGTTCCGCAGATAGGTCAGCACCGCGAGGACTCGGCGGTGTTGCTCTTCGGCGGCGGGGAGGTCGAGTTTCATGAAGATCGACGAGATGTGCTTTTCGACGGCGCCGTCCGACACGACGAGTTGCCCGGCGATCCCGGCGTTCGAACGGCCCTCGGCCATCAGCGAGAGCACCTCGCGCTCCCGGGGGGTCAGCGCGGCGAGGGGTTCACGACGGCGAGACCGTTGCAGCAACTGGGCGACGACCTCGGGGTCGAGGGCGGTGCCACCATCGGCTACCCGGTGGACGGCGGCGATGAACTCGCCGACGTCGGCAACCCGTTCTTTCAGCAGGTAGCCGAGGCCAACCGTCGAATCGGCAAGCAGTTCAGTGGCGTAGCGCTCCTCGACGTACTGCGACAGCACGAGCACCGGGGTGGCCGGTCGCACCCGGCGTAGCTCGATCGCCGCCCGCAGCCCCTCGTCGGTATGCGTGGGCGGCATTCGCACATCGGCGATGACCACGTCCGGGTTGAGTTCCACGACGGTTTGCAGCAGCCGCGTCGCGTCGCTGAGCCCGGCGACCACTTCGTCGCCGTACTCGGCGAGCAACCGGGTGATGCCCTCGCGCAATAGCACCGAGTCCTCGGCGATCACGACGCGCATGGGAGCTCCGCGACCAGCAAGGTCGGTCCGTTGGTGGGGCTGGCCAGACGGAATCGGCCCTCCACGGCGAGCACGCGATCACGCAGCCCCGCCAGTCCCCCACCGGGGTGGACGACCGCTCCGCCGTGGCCATCGTCGCTGATTTCGACGACCAATCGGTCATCCCGCCGGCCGATCGAGACCCCCGCCCGGGTCGCCCCGGAGTGCTTGGCGACGTTGGTCAACGCCTCGACGACTACGAAGTACGCCGCCGCCTCGATGGCAGCTGGAGGCCGTTGGGACAGGTCAACGTGGAGATCGACCGGGATCGGCGACCGGGCCGTCACGGCGGAGAGCGCGGCGTCGAGCCCGCGGTCGGTGAGCACTTGCGGGTGGATGCCACGCACCAGATTCCGGAGATCGCCGATCGCCGACTTGGCCTCGTCGTGCGCCCGGCTGACCAGGGCCAGCGCCCGCTCGGGGTCTTCGCCGGCTTTCAACCGCTCCTTGGCCAGGCCCAGATCCATCGCCAGACCGACCAGCCGCTGCTGGGCCCCGTCGTGCAGGTCACGCTCGATACGGCGCAACTCAATCGACGAACCCTCGACCGATGCGTCGCGACTCTCACTCAGCTCGGCGACCCGCTGGGTCAACTCGGCCTCCCGACCGCGGGACAGCAGCGCGCCAATCAGCAACCGATCAACGCTTGCCAATGCTCGGATGATCCACGGCGTGACGGCCAGCAGCACCAACCCGACGACACCAGTGCCGCAGATCAACAGCGCTCGCAGCCCGCCGTCGAGCGGACGACCGTTGATGGTGACGCCTGGGTCGTTGAGCCACC
>JANNNL010000168.1:0-7752 GCA_031398525.1 Actinomycetes bacterium
GTTGTACGGCGGCAGCGCGCCGCCGGGGAGGTTCAGCCGTGTCCCACGTTCTGCTGCACGCATCCGCGCGTGCCCGCAACTTTCTGGTCCGTCATCGCAGCATCTATTGGATGCTCGTCGCGTCTATCGCCGCCGCAGCGGGTGGCCTCGTCGCATCCGAGGTCGCCCGGGCCCGCGAGGCCCGAGCCGCGTGGACCGACACCCGCCCCGTCATCGTGGCCCGTCATGCGATCACCGCCGGAGCGACCATCACCGACGCCGACGTCAGCGCAACCCACCTTCCCCGCGGCGCGACGCCTCTCGTAGCAATCACCACCCTGACTCCTGGCACCCAGGCCCGCGATGACATCGCACCGGGCGAGGTGCTACTCAGCACCCATCTGGGGGCCGTGCCGACCGGCGAGCTACGACCGGCCACTCGGGGAGTAGCGATCCCCCGGGCGGCCGGGTCGCTGCCATTGATGGTCGGCACGGTGGTCGATCTCATCGCCTCCGAGGACTCCCTCGCCACGGCGGGTGGGACCACCGGGTTGCTCGCGGTCAACGCGACGGTAGTTGTCGTCACCGACGAGGTGGCAGTCGTGGCTGTCAGCGAAAGCGCGGCGCCGGACGTTGCGGGCGCGGCTGCCGCCGGCCGGGTGACGATGATCTGGCGAAGCGGCCCCCTGGCATCGGCAACCGGGGGTGAAAGTGACGTGTGAACCATTCGACCCGCTGCGCTCAGCGAGTGAAGTGGTTAGCGTGCCCTCCTCGTGAACCGATTTTCGTCAGTCCTCTCGCGCCGTGCGCGTGCCGCCACTGCCCTTGTGTTCGTCGTCGGCGGATTCGCCGCCACCTCATTCGCCAACGGCGCTTACGCCGAGACTCCCCAGCCTGCCGCGGTCGACGTGGTGGCCAGCGCCGATCAGAGCGACGCCGTCGTCGTCAACGCAGAGACCGGCGATGGACCGACCAGCGAGATGGGAGTCGGCAAGGCCGCCCTGCTCGGCATCGTCGAGGGCATCACCGAGTACCTGCCGGTGTCGTCGACGGGGCATCTGATCGTGACGGAAAGACTCGTCGATCTCCCCGCCCAAGAAGCCGACAAGGAAGCGCTCGACGCGTACACCGTCATCATCCAGTTCGGGGCGATCATCGCCGTGCTGATCCTGTACCGCAAGCGCGTCCTCCAGGTCATCCAGGGCGTCTTCGGCAAGAGCGAAACCGGCCGTCAGCTGCTGTTCTGCCTGCTCGCGGCGTTCGCACCGGCTGCCGTGTTCGGGTTGGCCCTCGGCGACAAGATCGACGAGTACCTGCTCAAGCCCGGACCGGTGGCCGTGGCGTGGATCGTCGGCGGCATCGTGATCCTGGCGTTGTACAAGCGGCTCAGCCCGCGCAACAGCGGTGGCGTTGCGCTCGAATCGATGACCGTGAAGACGGCGTTCTTCATCGGCTGCGCACAGGCGATGGCGCTGTGGCCCGGAACGTCGCGCAGCCTCGTGACCATCGTCGCCGCCGTGCTCCTCGGCATGAGCTTGGCGGCCGCGGTCGAGTTCAGCTTCCTCCTCGGCCTGATCACATTGACCGCAGCAAGCGTGCTGTCGGCAGCCAAGGACGGCAGCACCGTGATCGACACGTATGGCACGACGGCTCCGCTGGTCGGCATCATCGCCGCCTTCATCTTTGCCGTGCTCGCTATCAAGACGTTCGTCGCCTTCCTCAACAAACAGGATCTCAAAGGGTTCGGCATCTACCGCATCGGGGCCGGCATTTTCACCCTCATCCTGATGGCGGTCACGACAAAGCTCTGATCCACCGGGCACCCGGCGACCCGCCAGGTGCTAGACGCTGGGGATGATGCGGGCCGTCCACGGGCGGGGCTCGTCCCAGTGGTGGCCGACAATCCGTCCCTCGCGCAGCTTGGCCAGGAAGTCAGTTGGCCCATCGAAGTCGGGCATCTCGACGTAGGCCGATCCCAAGGCGTTGGGAACGTGGGCGTCCGATCCCGCGCCGACGGCCAGATCGTGTGTGACGGCGTAATCGGCGGCCCGCCGATTGAGTGACTCCAACGAGGTCTTGGCGTTGCGCACCTCGATCGCATCGACCAGATTCGACGCTACCAACTCGTCGAGCGCCGACTCGGCGATGTTGCGTCGCATCGGGTCGAACGGATGAGGGATGTAGACGATGCCGCCCTGGCTGCGGATCTCGCGGGCTGCCACCGCCGGCGGCGTGCCGAAGGGAATTCGCTCGGTCAGAAACAGTCCGATGATCTCGCCGGCGTGAGTGCGCATCTCTTCGCCGACAATCACCCGGCACGGCAACCGGTCGGCCAACTCGAACGCGCCCTTAGTGGCGTGATGATCGGTGATGCAGACGACGTCGAGCCCCGATTCGACCACGGCCTGTTCCACCTCGTCGGGCGTGGTCGTCGAGTCGCCGCTCCACATCGTGTGGCTGTGCAGGTCGACGCGCACCCACCCCGAGGGGACGGGTGAAGCCAGGTGTGGATGCCGCGCAACCGCCGCAGGAAGAGCCGAAGGCACGTCAACGAACGTAGTGGTTAGGGTTGACGATCATGCGTTCGAGACGGAACCGCCGGCTGTTCGTGACCGGGGGCAACGGCTTCCTCGGCCGCCATTTGGTCAACGCCGATCACGGCTGGGAGATCATCGCCCCGTCGTCGAGTGCGCTCGATATCCGCCGACGCGACAGCGTGATCGAGGCGATCAAGTCGTGGAAGCCTCACGCCGTGGCCCATCTCGCCTACCGCAATGACGATCGCACGGTGACCACTGACGGCAGCCGCCATGTGGCCGAGGCCGCCGCTGCGTGCGGGGCCCGACTCGTCCATTTGTCGACCGATGTGGTGTTCCCCGGTCGCCCAACCCCCTACACCGAGGCCGACCCGACCTTCCCGATCACCGACTACGGCCGAATGAAAGCCGACGCCGAGGCCGCGGTGATCGCCGCCGCGCCGAACGCGGTGGTGGTCCGCACCTCGCTGTTGTATGGCACCGACCACCTCGGAACCCCGCAACTCGACGTGAAACGGGCGATCGCCAACAGCGGGTTCACCTTCTTCACCGACGAGGTGCGCTGCCCGCTTCATGCCGGTGATCTGGCCACGATCGTCGCCGAACTCGCCCACCGAACCGACATCACCGGGCCGCTGCATGTCGCCGGCCCGTCGGCACTCAGCCGCGCCGACTTCGCCGTGCTGATTGCCCGCTGGCTGGGATTGAACCCGAACCTCATTGTCACCGGGCCCCGTACCGGGTCAGCCGTCAACCGACCCGGAGTCGTCGTGCTGGACTCGTCGAAGGCCGCATCGATGGGGTTGCGGGCCCGCTCCCCCGAAGAGATCCTCGGCCGCTGAGCGGCATCACGCGAGACGAGGATCGACTATGCCCCGCTCAT
The DNA here is from genome assembly GCA_031398525.1 of Actinomycetes bacterium. Classification (GTDB taxonomy): domain Bacteria; phylum Actinomycetota; class Acidimicrobiia; order Acidimicrobiales; family Ilumatobacteraceae; genus JANMJD01. The sequence goes on from JANNNL010000168.1 coordinate 3,400, forward strand.
CGTCACGTCGCCGACCACCAGGGTCAGCCCCGTCGCTCGCATCGGCAGCCATTCGAGGTCGCCACCGATTTCGATGACGTCGAGCAGCATCCGCTGCAGCGTCGAGGCGATCGTGAACTCGCGTACCGGCTCGGCCAGTTGCCCGTTGCGAATCATTCGGCCGCCCGCGCCGGTGGAGAAGTCGCCCGAGATCGGGTTGACCCCCGAGTGCAGGCCCTGCACCGACTGAATCAACACGCCGCTGTCGATGTCGGCGATCATCTCGGGCTGCTGATGGATGCCAGGAACGAGTTGCAGCGCCAGGCAGCCACAGCCGGGCGTGCCGCGGAAGCCGCCGCGTACCGCGTTGCCGGTCGAGGCCGTACCACTGCGGCGACCGCTGTAGCTCGACTGCACGAACTTCTTGAGCATGCCGTTCTCGATGAGCACGTTGCGTCGAGCCGCCAAACCCTCACCATCGACTTCAGTGGCGCTGTAGGCCAACGGGTTGGTCGGGTCGTCAACCAGCGTGAATCGGGCGTCGGCCACCTGTTCCCCCAACCGATTGGCGAACAGCGAGCGGCCCTTGAGCACCGATTCGCCGTTCAACGTCGACGAGATCACCCCGAGGAACTGGGCCGTCACGTACGGATCGAGAACGACGGTCAGCCGCTGGCTCGGGGGCTTGACCGCCCCGAGCAGCCCCGTCGCCCGGTCGGAAGCATCCTGGGCGGCGCGGGCCAGATCGAAGTCGTCGGGATGACGACCGACCGAGAAGCCGAAACCCGTCTGGGTTTCGTCGCCCTCATCGGCCATCGTCGAAACCATCACGTAACAGCCGTTTTCGCGACCGCCGACCCGGATGCCCGTCGAGGTGACGACGGCCGTCTCGCCCGAGGCATCGGCGTAGTTGGCGTCTTCCACCCGAATGCGGGCATCACACGCCACGGCGAGCCGCTCGAGCTCCTTGGTCAGCGAGATCTTCGACGCTGTGTCGTAGGTGGCCAATGACTCGTTCCACAGATCGAGCGGTTGAACGTCGACCCCGTCAGGCTCGGCCAACGCTGCCCATTCGTCGGAGGTGCCGAATTGGGTGTTGTCGCGGGCGTCGCGCAGGACCTCGTCGATCGCCGAGGCGTCGAGGGTGCCGGCGTAGGCGAACCCGGTCTTGCCGTCACGAATGACCCGGATGCCAATGCCCTCGGACTGCGCCGATTTAAACTGCTCAACCTCGCCCTCGTAGACCCGGATCGAGGTCTCCCGACCCCGGCCGACGTAGGCCTCGACCTGCTCCCCCGGAAGGGCTTGGGCAACGACACGGTCGGCGAGAGCAAGCAATTCATCGACAGAGCCGCTCACGCCGCGGTCCCGCCGATCGTCATCGCCCGCACCCGCAGGGTTGGCTGACCATCACCGACGGGGACGCCCTGGCCGTCTTTGCCGCACATGCCCGGGTTCCCCATGGCGAAATCGTTGCCGAGCAGGTCGATGTCTTGCAGCACCTGGGGTCCGTTGCCAATGAGGTTTCCCTCGCGGAGCGGTTCGGTGATCTCGCCGTTCTCGATCAGGTAGGCCTCGGTCATACCGAACACGAAGTCGCCGGTCGCAGTGTTGACCTGACCCCCACCGAGGTGGGCGACGTAGACGCCCTTCTCCGTCGATCGAATGATCTCATCGGGGCTGTCGGTGCCGTTGAGCACGAATGTATTGGTCATTCGCACCATCGGCAGGTGCATGTAGCTCTGGCGGCGGCCGTTGCCCGACTGGGGGCGACCTTCCTTGCGGGCCCGAATGCGGTCCCACATGTAGTCGGTGAGCACGCCGTTCTCGATCAGCACGTTGCGTTGCGTCGGGTGGCCCTCGTCGTCGATCGACAATGCGCCCCACTCGCCGACCATCGTGCCGTCGTCGACCAGAGTGACGAACGGCGCGGCGACCTGCTCGCCGACCCGACCCTTGTAGACCGAGCCGCCCTTGGCGATGATGTCGGCCTCGAGGCCGTGGCCGCACGCCTCGTGGAACAGCACGCCGCCGCTTCCCCGCTGGATGACCACGGGCATCGACCCACTCGGGGCCGGTCGGGCCCGGAGCTTGGTGATCGCCTGACGGGCGGCGTCGCGAGCAACCTCGTCGACGTCGTAGCGGTCGAACATCTCGAACCCGATGGTGTGGCCGATCGACCCGTAGCCCGTCTGCATCCCGGCGTCGCCGTTGGCCACGACGCTCACGCGGAACTGGGTGCGCACCACCTCGTCACCGGCGAGCAGACCATCGGAGTTGGCGATGAGCACGCGCTTGCGACTGTCGCCATAGCCAGCCGACACCTGGGCAATCGCCGAACCCGCCGACCGGGCCGCATCGTTGGCCCGCTCGAGGAGCTCGACCTTGGCGGTCTTCGAAATGGTGTCGGGAAAGATCTCGATCTCATTGACGGCGCGAACATCATGCCTGGTCAGCGCAACGGCACGGACCCCGCCACCGCCTTGGCTGGCCGCCGCGCCCGCCGCCTCGGCGGCCTCACGCAACCCGCGTTCCGACAGGTCGGCGGTATAGGCAAACCCGGTGGTCTCACCCTTGATCACCCGGATGCCGGCCCCGCGATCGCGCCCGGAGTTGACCTGCTCGACCTTGCCATCGTCGAGGCTGGCCGAGGTGGTGCGCGCATCGGTGGCATACACCTCGGCGAACTCACCGCCCGACCGCATTGCCGCGCCGAGCACCCGCTCGAGGACGTCGTGTTCAATCATGGCCAGAGCCTCCTGACAGCAATAACACAGCCAGCCTACCGAGACACTCGGCGGCGCACCCGACGCTCCGATGTGACGGACAACAGCGGCGAGCGCAAGTTCTCCATGGAGGCAGTGGTCGCGGCGCGTAACGTGGGGGGCCATGCCTTCCCCGGAACGGACCCTGCCTGTCCGTCGATCTGAGCGCCGCCTGCACTGGTGGAAGGAAGCGCTGATTGTCAGCGCGTTCTACGTGCTGTACTCAATCGCCCGCAATCAGTTCGGCTCGGCGAGAGTCGACGCCGGCGAGTCGCCCGAGCAGGCCTTCAACAACGCCATCCGGGTGATCGACGCCGAGCGAGCGATCGGGCTGTTCCACGAAGAGTCGATGCAGGAGTGGTTCTTGTCACAGCGCTGGTTCATCCAGTTCTGGAACGTGTTCTACGGCACCGCCCACTTCTTGGTCACGTTGGCCGTGTTCGTGTGGATGTTCGCCCGGGGGCGCGCCTTCTTCACCCGCTGGCGCAACGCACTGGCGTTTACCACGGCGCTGGCAATCATCGGCTTTTCGCTATTCCCGTTAATGCCGCCGCGGCTCCTCAACGCCGAGGGCCGCTATGGTGGCAACGCCCTGGCTGTCGAGGCCAATCGGGCCAACTTCGGTTTCGTCGACACCGTCGACGACTACGGCGGCCCCTGGAAGTTCGACTCGGGCACCGGCGCCAAGGTTTCGAATCAATATGCAGCGATGCCGAGCATGCATATCGGGTGGTCGGTCTGGTGCTCCATCGTCGTGTGGCGACTCACCCGCAAGCGCTGGGCTCGGATCCTCGCGACGGTGTATCCGGGCGCCACGCTGTTCTGCATCATCGTCACCGGCAATCATTTCTGGCTCGATGGGGTAGGCGGTCTGGTCGCCCTCATCGCCGGGTGGTTCCTCGGTGCTCAATTCGACCAGTGGAACGACCAGCGACAAGTCCGCCGAACGGTGGCGACTGCCTTGGCCAGCCCCGTAGGATGACGCCTGGGGCGGAGACCAACCTGCGAGGAAGACCCGCGTGAACAAATCGATCGTTGCCGTGCTCTCCACGGCCGTGTTCTCCACATCGTTGCTGGCTGTTGCCGCTGGTGCCTACGCCGCCCCGACCTGCACGGTCACCACCACACTCAAGCGCGGTGCCAGCTCGGCCGACGTGAAGTGCCTGGAAACCCGCCTCGTCGAGTTGGGCTACAAACTCGTCGGTCCCGACAACTCCTTCGGCAAGTCGACCGATACGGCCGTGCGTGACTACCAGAAGAAGAACAAGCTGCAGGTCGATGGCATCGTCGGCAAGATGACCTCCACCTCGCTCGACATTCGAGGCGCGGCCCCGGTGCCACCGGTGGTCGAAACCGTTGCGCCCACCGTCATCGAAACCCGCACCATTGGGACGTCGGCCGGTGGCCGTCCGATCACCGCGACGCGGCTGGGCACCAAGGGCGGGCGCGTCGTACTCGTCATCGGCACCATTCACGGCGACGAGAACAAGGGTTCCCTGGTCACCAAAGGGTTGTCGAAGACGCCGATTCCCAAGGGCGTCGACCTGTGGTTGATCGATTCGATCAACCCCGATGGCGTGGCCGCCAACCAGCGAACCAACAACAACGA
>JANNNL010000203.1:0-1468 GCA_031398525.1 Actinomycetes bacterium
AAACCGAGACGACTCCGTTCGTCGGCCAACGGATGCTGCGCCGGGAAGATCCTGCGCTGCTCACCGGAGAGTCGAAGTTCAGCAACGACCTCGCCGTGGTCGGGGCTCTGCACCTCGCCGTAGTCCGCAGCCCGCATGCCCACGCCCGCATCTTGTCGGTCGACCTCGCCGCCGCACTGGCGAGCCCTGGCGTCGTCGCCGCCTATTCCGGTGCCGATCTGGCCTCGACGTGGGCTGGGCCGATGCCGTGTGCCTGGCCGGTGACGGCCGACATGAAGAACCCGACCCACTACCCGTTGGCCGTCAGCAAGGCCGCCTATGTCGGTGACGGCGTTGCCTGCGTACTGGCGACCAGCGCGGTAGCCGCCCGCGACGCAGCTGAGTTGGTCGAGGTCGAGTACGAACCGCTCGGCGCGGTCATTGACCTTGAGGATGCGCTGTCGGACCGGGTCGTCATCCATGACGAGCTCGGCACGAACAAGAGCTACACCTGGGACCTCAAAGTCGAGGGCCACGAGGGTGCGATCGACGAGGCGTTCGCCGCTGCGGCGTACGTCGTCAAGGAACGGTTCATTCAGCAGCGCCTCATTCCGATGGCGATGGAGCCGCGGGCCTGCGTTGCGGTGCCCGAGCCATTCGGTGGCGGGATGATCCTGTACTCCTCCACCCAGATCCCGCACATCCTCAAGGTGATGGTTGCCCTCACCCTCGGCATCCCCGAGCACCAGATGCGGGTGATTGCCCCATCGGTCGGTGGTGGTTTCGGAGCGAAACTCGACGTCTACGCCGAGGAACTGTTGTGTGTCTCACTCGCCCGCACGTTGGGCCGCCCGGTCCGCTGGAACGAGGATCGCTCCGAAAACGCCCAGGCAACCATTCACGGTCGAGCCCAAACCCAAGACATCGAACTGGCCGCCGATGCCGATGGCAAGCTCACCGCGTTGCGGGTGCGGTTGATCGGAGATATGGGGGCCTACCTGCAACTGGTCACCCCCGGGGTGCCGCTGCTCGGAGCCTTCCTGTATGCGGGGGTATATGAGCTCCCGTTGGCCTACGACTTCAGCTGTACCTCCGTGTTCACCACGATGACCCCGACCGACGCCTATCGCGGGGCAGGTCGGCCCGAGGCCACCTACGCCATCGAACGGTCGATGGACCGGTTGGCGACGATGATGGCAATCGACCCGCTGGAGCTGCGCAAGCGCAACTACATCGCCACCGACAAGTACCCGTACACCGCGTTCACTGGACTGGTGTACGACTCCGGCGATCACGCCAAGGCGGCCGACGTTGCCGCCCACCTGGTTGGGTACGACTCGCTGCGGGCGATGCAGGCCAACCAGACCGGCACCCGCCGGCTGGGCATCGGCGTCTCGTCGTACTTCGAGATGTGTGGTCTCGCCCCGTCGCGAGTGCTCGCCTCGCTCTACTACGGGGCGGGGGGCTGGGAAGCCGCCACCGTGCGGGT
>JANNNL010000245.1:0-7248 GCA_031398525.1 Actinomycetes bacterium
AGCTTTTCCTGCTGGTCGCTCCCGGCCGCGGCTCGATTCTCGCTCGGAGCTCGGCGCAGCTTGGCCATCGTCGTCAGTGCCGCCGCCCTGGTCGGCATGACGGCCGTCGTCACATCACCCGACTCGTATCCGGCGGGTGCCGCGGCATCTCCGGCAATCTCGGGAGTCGTCGCTGATCGGCCGACCGACAACGCCGTCCAATTCACCAATGGTGAGGTACGGGCGATCACCGAGGTCGGCAATCGCATCGTGGCGGGTGGCACATTCACCGGCGTCGGTCCCGCGATTCGGGGAGCGGCCGGCGTCGTCGATGTCACCGCCGGCACCTTCACCGCCGGCTTCCCCGACGTGGTCGGTTCGGTCCTCAGCGCCGTACCGGACGGCGACGGCGGCTACTGGATCGGGGGCAACTTCACGGCAGTCGGTGGCCAGGCTCGGACCCACGTCGCCCACGTACTTGCCGATTTGTCCGTTGATCCGGCGTTCGCCCCAGTACTCGACGCCCCGGTCCGCAGCATCGTGGTCAGCGGGGTCAACGTCGTGATCGCCGGGGCATTCACCACGGTCAATGGTGCCAACACCATCGGACTCGCCGCGCTCGATGTCAACGGCGTCAAGGCCTGGGGAGGCGGCCCGAACAACTCGTTGTTTGTCGTTAGCCCCAATGCCGACGGATCGCGCCTCTACGTGGGCGGCGACTTCACCGCATTCGGCACCAACACCAACGTGCGCCGCCTCGCCGCCATCGACCCGCTCACCGGAGCGCTCGACCCGACCTTCGTCCCCGGCATCGTCAACCTCGCAGTGCGCGACATGGCCGTCGTCGGCACCAATCTGTGGCTGGCTGGGGAATTCACCCGGGTCAACAACATCAACCGCACGCGCCTCGCCGTCGTCGATGCCGCAACCGGCACCCTGAACCCGCTGGTGCCCGCTGGGCCGAACGGCACGGTGCGCTCCCTCGCAGTTTCCCCCGACGGGGCCACACTCTACCTCGGCGGCGATTTCACCCGCCTGGGCACCACCAACATCAACGGTTTTGCCGCGGTCAACACCGCCACCGGCACCTCGGCGTTTGCCCCGCTGACGATGACCGGCACCGTCTTCGACATCACGCTTGACGGAGCCGGCAGCGCCTACCTCGGCGGTAACTTCGTGCTCACTCCCGAGAAAACCGTTCCCCGTACGCTGGCCAAGATCAACCTGTCGACGCTGGCCGTGTCCAGCGTCGTTCCGGCCCCGGCGTTGCCGTTGTCGTTGGCCCGCCCGGCCCTTGACGGCAGTTCGGTGCGGTCCATCGTTCTGGTCGGCAACTCCCTGCTGGTCGGCGGCGACTTCTCGGACTACGGCACGATCAACCGCTCGTACCTCGTTGCCTGGGACAAGTCGACCGGGGCGCTCGACCTCGCCTTCAACCCGCAACTCAACAGCACGGTGCGGGCCCTCGACGGCGGCGTCGACGGTACGTCGGTCTTCGTGGGCGGTGACTTCACGACCGTCAATGGCGGCGCGGCCAACCGCATCGCCAAGCTCTCCCTCACCGATGGCAGCCACATCGCGGCGTTCGCCACCTCTGCCGACGCATACGTCAAAGAACTCGTCGTTCACCCCGATGGCACCCGCGTCTTCGTAGGTGGCAACTTCCGATTCACGAACGGCCTGCCTACAGAGCGGTTCGTCGGAGTCGACGCGACGTCGGGCGCGGTGCTGCCCGGCTACCAGATCGACCTGACCAATCCGACGAACGACGCGAGCGAAGGTGGCGTGCGAGCGATGTCGCTCAGCCCCGACAACAGCCGTCTGGCGATCATCGGCAACTTCCTCACCGCCGAGGGTGCCCCCCGACCGCTAGCGACCGTCCTCGACGTGTCCAACCCCGCCGCCGCCGCAGTCACCGACTGGTCGACTCCGATCTACACCCAGCCATGCGCCGGCGGCCGCGTTGGCTGGATGCGCGATGTGACCTACTCCCCTGATGGCAGCCGCTTGTACATCGTCTCGTCGGGTCACCTCTTCTACCCCGCATGCGATTCGGCCAACGCCTTCGACGCCTCGGCCACCGGTGACACCCTGCCGATTTGGACCGCCCGACTGGGTGACACGATCGAGACGGTGGCAGCCACCACCGACGCGATCTACGTCGGCGGCCACTTCCGGTTCCTCGATTGGGAACATCAGACCGACAGCCGCTTCCAACTGGGCGCCCTCAACCCAGACAACGGCCAAGCCCTGTCATGGAATGCTCCGGCCAACGGCTTTCGGGGGATCCTGGTGTTGGAGGCCGAACCCTCAGGCCTCTTCATCGGCGGCGACAACACTGCCGTCAGCGGTGTGCCGCACGGTCGCGCCGCTCGATTCAGCTGGCCGACCGGCCCGTGGGTGCGCCGCACGGTTGACCACCACATCGTGTTGGCCGCCGGCGACACGGTGACCGTGACGTTGACCGTCGCGAACCCCGGGCCGGCTCCGCTCGTCGTCACCACCTTCACCGACTCACTGAGCGTCAACGTGACCGGTCAGGGCACGTGTGCGCCGACGATCGTCGCTGCGACGTCCACGTTCACCTGCTCGTTCCCGCAACCCATCCCCGCGTTGGCCGACGGCACCCTGACGACTATCAGCACCACGATCGCCGGTGACAATGGCCAGCCGATCGCCCTCGCCGACCGTACCACCCTGCGATCGCTCACGGCATACAAAGGCGCCGACATCCGTTCGGTGGTCGGCCCGATCACGGCCCCGTTCCCGTCGAGCTCGGTCCGTTGGAGCGTGACGATGTGGAACGACAACGAACTCGTCCCGATGGACGTGACGTCGTTGACCAGCACCCTCCACGGCGACCTCAACGGTCAAGGAACGTGTGTGGCCCCCCGCACGATTGCGCCGTACGGGATGTACCAGTGCATGTACGACGGTGTCGTTTCCGGCCAGATCGGCGACACGGTCAGCAACCAGTTCAGGATGAACTATGTCCTCAACGGCGTCGCCGACATTCAACGCCACACCACTTCAGTGACGATCTCACGCCCGCTCAACGGCGGCGAAGTGCTACTCGTCGTCGGCAACGCGACCACGGTCAGCTCGGCCGATGTCAAGCTCCACACCCGGCTCGGCCAACTCGGCTTTCTGCCGGTGTACATCGACGACGACGTGGCAACCGCCGCCCACGCCACGGGCAAGCTCCTTGTCTACCTCTCAGCAACAAGTGACCCGGTCAAGGTCGGCACCAAGTTCGCTCAGGTCCCCTCGTCGGTGATGACGGGCACCCAGACGCTCTACGACGAGATGGGCCTCACGACCCTCCTCGACCAGGGCACCGTCACCGCCACGTCCGTCTCGGTCGCGGCACCGCTGCACCCGCTGGTCAGCCCCCAGGTTGGCACCGTGGCGGTCGTGTCCTCGGCTCGACCGATCACGTGGGGTGTTCCGGGGGCAGCAGCCACCGTTGTCAGTACGGTCGCTACCCCCGGCGGGCCGAAGCCGAGCGAGTTCGTCTACCTCCCCGGTGCGCTCCTCGCCGACGGTTCGACCGCTCCGGCCTGCCGCATCGGTTTCCCCGCCGAGAAGACTTCGCTGGCCAAGTGGACCAGTCAGATGACGGCAATGTTCGACCGCGCCGTGCGGTGGTCGGTATACGGCTGCGGCAACGGCATCATCTCGACCGTCGCCGGTACGGGTTCGAGCACATCGAGCGGTACGGGCGGCGTCGCCACGGCCGCGGGACTCAACGATCCCTTCGGCGTCGCCGCCGACACCCAGGGCGGATTTTTCGTCGCCGAGTTCGGGGCGAACAAGGTCCGCTACGTCACTCCGACAGGCACGATCAACGCGTTCGCAGGAACCGGCACGGCGGGATCATCGGGTGATGGCGGACCTGCCTCGGCCGCCCTGCTGAAGACCCCGTCTCGGTTGCGCATCGACCCCAATGGTCTCGTCGTCATCGTCGATACCGGCAATCACAAGATCCGTCGGGTCGACGTCAACGGCATCATCACCACGGTCGCCGGGACCGGTTCGAGCGGGTTCTCCGGCGACGGAGGTCCTGCAACGGCCGCCAAGCTTGCGAGCCCCTACGACGTCGCATGGGACGCCGACGGCAACATGTTCATCGCCGACCGTACCAATCATCGCATTCGCAAGGTGTCGCCCGCCGGCGTCATCACCACGGTGGCCGGAACCGGCGTGTCGGGATACAACGGCGACGGCATCACCGCCACCACGGCTCGCCTGTTCAACCCCTACAGCGTTGCCATCAGCCCCGATGGGCTCCTGATCGCCGACTACGACAACAGCCGGGTACGACTGGTTGACGCCAACGGGATCATTCAGACCGTGGCTGGGACAGGCCTGACCACCGGCAGCGGCGATGGCGGCCCAGCGACACTGGCCGATCTCCACAAGCCCGTCTGTCTGATCATTCGGGCCTCGGGCGGCTACTTCATCTGCGACATGAACAACAACCGCGTGCGCTACGTCAATGGCGATGGGATCATCTCGACGTCGGTCGGCGTCGGCACCGCCGGTTTCTCCGGTGACGGCGATCTCGCCGCCTTCGCCCTCGGCAACCGCTTCACATCAGCTGCAGCGCTCCCCAACGGAGATCTCGTCGTGGTCGATCGCTTCAACCGGCGCGTGCGCGTCGTCGTCAATGCCGCTTAACTCAGTTTCTCGGGACTGGTCACCGCTCGCTAACGCTCTCTTTGACCGCTCCCTCGTGTTCGCTACGCCTGGCGGCGCTTCACGCTCACAATTCAATTCAGGCCCACCCTCCGTCAGGTCCGATCAAATTTACGCACATGTTGTGGGAATTTCGAACCTCATTCGTCAGGGTTCGAACCGAAAACAGCGCTCAGCGCGCTGTCAGATGCACTGCGCAGAACTCGGCGAGAGATTCTTCTGAAATGGGTCAAGAAGATCTGATCTTTCGTCATCATTCAGCTACTCAGACGTACAGAATGTGTGATGACAGCACACAGCGTCCGCCGAGAAGTCGGAGGACTCCTCGAAACGTGCTACAACTTCACGAACAGTGTCGTTATCTCACCCTCCGCTCATCGGATTCTCTGAGGTCCCCATGTTGAACCTTCGCCCAACCCATCGCAAGCTCGGCGGTTCCACCGATGGCCGCATGTCGGCCAAGGCGCTGCTCGAGCGGCCAGAGAAGCTGCGGGTGATGTTCGTCGGCTCAGCTGGCGGGCACCTCGCTCAACTCCTCCAGCTCGGAGCCTGGTCGCAGCAGCACGACCGCCTGTGGGTCACGTTCCAACTACCCGACGCCGAAAGCCTGCTGGCCGACGAGCGGGTCGTGTGGGGCTACTCACCGACCACTCGCAACATCCCCAATCTGCTGCGCAACATTCGCCTCTCGTGGCGAATCATCCGCCGCGAGCGACCCGACGTCATCGTGTCGTCCGGAGCGGCCATTGCCGTGCCGTTCTTCTGGCTCGGCAAGATCCATGGGGCTCACACGGTCTACATCGAAGTCATCGATCGCATGGACACCCGCACCCTGACGGCCCGGCTCTGCTCGCCGGTGACCGACCTCTTCGTGACCCAAGATGAGAACCAGGCCCGGCTGTTCCCGGGATCGGCCCTGATCGGACGCTTGCTGTGACCAGCCATCGCATCTTCGGAACGGTCGGCACCGACCACCACCCGTTCCCTCGCTTTCTTGAATGGGTGAGCCAGGCAGGCGCACAGTTCGACACCAGCAACGTCGTGTTGCAGCGGGGCAGCACCCCAGCCGTCGCCGACATCGCCGCCGTCGAGTTCATGAGCGCGGTCGACATGGAGGCCGAACTGTTGGCCGCGACAGCCGTTGTTTGCCACGGCGGCCCCGGCACCATCTCCGCCGTGCGGAAGTCGGGGCACATGCCGCTCGTCATCCCGCGCGACCCTCGTCAGGGCGAGCATGTCGACGACCACCAGATGCGTTTCTGTGCCCACACCGCACAGCAGGGTCGGATCGTCCTCATCTCCTCCGTCGACCAGCTCATCGAGCACGTGGGCATTGCCATCGCAGGGCGTGCCCCGAAAGTCACGGAGACTGGTGATTCCGTCGCAGCGGCGTTGCGTTTCGGTACGCTCGTCAGCGATCTTGTCGCGGAGAAACTGGCTCCCCGCCCGTTTCGTCAGCGGCTGCTTTTCCGACGCATTCCATGATCCCCCTCGTCTACATCGGCGCCGTCGGCCGCAGCGGCACCACGCTCATCGAGCGGGCCCTCGCCAGCGAGAACCAACTCGTCGCGCTCGGTGAGATGGTTCACTTCTGGGAGCGCAGCGTGCTGGGCAACGAACCGTGCGGTTGCGGGGTGCCGATCCGCCAATGCTCAACATGGACTGCGATCGTCACCCGCGCCTTCGGCGGCTGGGACTACCTCGACGGCGAGACGATCCGCAGTTGGCAACGAACTGCCGACCGTAACCGCTACATACCGTTCCTGATCTGGCCTCGACTCGGCCCGAAGCAGTTCCGCACGGCGCTCGATCAATTCACCGCTCATCTCGCTCGACTCTACGGGGCGATAGCCACCGAGGTCGGCATCGACAAGGTCCTTGTCGACTCGTCGAAGCATCCGTCATATCTGTTCCTCCTGCGCCATGTCGCCGGGGTCGATGTTCGCTTGCTGCATGTCGTGCGCGACCCGCGCGGCGTCGCCAATTCGTGGGCGAAAGTCGTTCCGCGTTCCGAGGTAGACGGCACGCAGGATATGGAACGCCTCGGGCCGTGGCATGCCGGCTCCCGATGGACAAGCCATCACCTGTTGTTCATGCTTGCCGGGTTCCGCCGCCGATCGGCGCGACTCGTTTATGAGCGGTTTACAAACCGTCCCGATGAGTTGAGTGATCGGGTAGATGCCCTGGTCAACCCCGACACAGGCGTACGTGCTCCCCGGTGGCCGGAGCCTCACGTTTCGCTGTCAACTGACCACACCGTGTCCGGCAATCCTGTACGCTTCGCATCAGGGTCGGTCACCATCCGGACCGACGATTCCTGGCGTCGGACCATGGGACGATCACCGAAGGCGATCGTCGAACTCCTCACCCTCCCCCTGCGAATGGTGCTCTGCCGATGACAACTCCCCCGACCTCATACCCCGACGTTTCCGTCGTGATTGCCACTCGCAATCGCCCGGAACTGCTCACCAAGGCAGTCGACGCCATCCTGAGCCAGAGCTACCCCGGGGCCATCGACATCACGCTGGTCTACGACCAGACCGAGGTCGATGCCAGCCGCACCGTCGAGGC
>JANNNL010000254.1:0-18857 GCA_031398525.1 Actinomycetes bacterium
CCATCGACTCCCTCGGATCGTCGCGGATATCGATCGCGGGGGACTGGGTCGGTGCCGTTGGTCTGCTCGCCGACGCCAGCGCCGCATCGGGTCGAGCAGCCGCGCACCGAGCCGTGGCGCTCACTCGGTCGGTACGGACCTGACGATGGTCGACGTGGTCGACGTATTCGAGGCTGAACGGCCGCGTCTGCTGGGGCTTGCATACCGATTGCTCGGCTCGCTGGCCGATGCCGAGGACGTCGTCCAAGACGTGTGGCTGCGGTGGGCGAGCGTCGATCAGGAGACCATCGAGCGGCCGGCGGCCTGGCTGACGACGGTGACGAGTCGCCTCGGCATCGATCGACTGCGGGCGCGGCATCGCGACCGGGTGGACTATGTCGGCCCGTGGCTGCCCGAGCCACTGATGGCCGACTCACTCGTCGACCCGGCGGCAGTGGCAGAACTCTCCGACTCGCTGACCACCGCGTTCCTGGTGATGCTGGAGCGACTCAGTCCGGTCGAGCGGTTGATCGTCCTGTTGGTCGACGTGTTCGGTGAGTCGTTTCGAGCCGTGGCAGATGTCACCGAGCACAGCGAGGAGGCGTGTCGTCAGATGGCGGTGCGAGCCCGGCGCAAACTCCGGGCGAACGTCGACGATAATGCAGCGGTACGCCCCACCGCCGATCCGCAGGCTCGGGCGGTCGCCGGAGCCTTCCTCGCGGCCACGTTGGTGGGGGACCGCGCCCGGGTGATGGCCCTGCTCGCCCCCGACGCCGTGCTGATCAGCGACGGCGGTCGGCACCGCCATGCGGCCCGCCGACCGGTCGTCGGCCCGGAGCGGATCACCCGATTCGTGACCAACCTGGTCAAGCGGCTTCCGGCGGGCGTCACCGTGCACCCGGCGACGATCAACGGATCGCCGGGCGTGGTCGCCCGCATCGATGGTCTGGCGTGGCTGGTGCAATCAATCGACATCGTCGATGGGCTGATCGTGCGGATTTACTACATGGTCAATCCCGACAAATTGGTCGCCGCCGACCACGTTGTAGATCTTCGCTAATCGGGGCGCTGATCCGCCGTTGCCGCCCGCTGAAGTGGTTCAGCGACCGCCGGAGAGAACCAGGGTCTGGCCCGTCATCCAACTGCCGGCCTCGGTGGCCAGGTATAACGCAGCCGCTCCCATGTCGGTGGGGGTGCCCAACCGGCCGAGCGGGATCTTGTTGGCCAGGAGACCGACTGATTCGTCATCGAGGTCGAGGGCCTTCATCATGATTTCGGTGGGGACGGCTCCCGGTGCGATGCCGTTGACTCGAATGTTCGGCGCGAATTCCAGCGACATCGTCTGGGTGAGGGAATTGACCGCGGCCTTTGCCGCGGCGTAGGGGCCGCTGCCGGGCACGCCGACGTATCCGGCGCGCGATGAGATGTTGATGATCGAGCCCCGTTCCATCACTCGGGCCGCGGTCACGCAGCCGACCCAGACCGATGTCAGGTTGAGGGCAAGCGAGTCGTCCCAATCCGAGCGCTTGATCTCGCGCAAGGGTTGCCGTATGGCCGATCCGCCTGCGTTGTTCACCCAACAGGTCAGCGGCCCAAAGGCTTCGATCGCTTTGGCGGCGAGCACCGCGACTGCGTCTGTGTCGGTCACATCGGTGGTGACCGCGATGGCCCGCCCGCCGTCGTCACGGATGCTCGCCGCCACGTGTTCGATCTCGTCGCGGCGTCGAGCGGCAACCACAACGGCAGCACCGGCCGACGCGAAGACCTGGGCAATACCTTCGCCGATGCCCCGGCCACCCCCGGTGATCACAGCTACTTGTCCGGTCATATCGAATAGTGCTTGCATGAGGCCCTCTTGACTTCAAACTTACTTGAGGTAAGTATTACCACGTGGCACCTACATTCCGGATCACCGTGGTGTACCCGAGCGTGATCGGCACACTGCCCCGATGACGCTCAGTGCCCGACGCCGTCCCGGCCGCCCGACAGGTGGGCTTCACGTCGTCGATCGAGAGGTCGTGCTCGATGCAGCGGAACGGGTGATTCGTCGCGATGGAGCGGGCGTGTCGCTCGAGGCGATAGCGATCGAAGCGGGCGTGACCAAGCCAATCGTGTATGCCCGGGTGGGCGGGCGGACGAGTCTTGCCGACGCACTGTCCGATCGGCTGACCGACCGGCTTGTGACCCGCTCCAGCGCGGCGATCAGGGCACTTCCGTTCGGCCACACGATGCTGGTGCGGTTCATCGAAGCGAACCTGATGACGATGGCCGAGAATCGCGAACTCTTGCTCTACGTCACGGGCGGCACCGCGGAGGACACCCCTCACCGAACGTTGGCGCTCGCGGAGCGCTCGATTGCACCGATGGCGGAGATGCTGGCTCGGTGGCGGACGAAGCAGGGACTTGATTCGTCCGTGGCGTTGCCCTGGGCCTATGGAATTGTCGGCATGCTGCACCTCGTCTCGCTGTGGTGGATCAAAGCGTCGGACCGATCGGCGGAACAACTTGCGGATCATCTCGCTGAGCTTCTGTGGCCAGGTCTGTCCGGCCAGTCGGTTGCCCAGCCAAGCGCGTAACTTACCGCGGGTAGCTTTCTTGCGAGGTTTGTGTTAAACCGTTCGAATTGTGCATTCGAGCGCGCAATGGGACACCGGGGAGCATCGTGATGACTGTCACCGAAAATCCGACAAAGTGGCACTTGCGGGGCAATTGGGCCCCGGTGCTCGACGAACTCACCGAGATGAATCTGCGGGTAGAAGGCACTATCCCAGCTGAGCTTCAGGGCGTGTACGTCCGCACCGGTCCCAATCCAGCGTCGGGTCGCTCGGACCACTGGTTCTTCGGTGACGGCATGGTGCACGGCATTCGCCTCGCCAACGGCAAGGCCGAGTGGTATCGCAACCGGTTCGTGCAAACGCCGAACATCTCCGATCCGACTGATGATCCAATGGCGGGCTTCGGCGACCTCATGCGAGGCACCGGCAACACCCACGTGATGCCTCACAACGGCGAGCTACTCTGCCTCGAAGAAGGACACTGGCCCTGGCGGATCGACACCGACCTGAACACCCTCGGGGTGCAGAACTACGGTGGGGCGTTGACGTGCTCGATGACTGCCCACCCAAAGGTCTGCCCGGTCACCGGGGAACTCCTGGCCTTCAGCTACCTCAGCGCCGGTCCGCCGTTCTTGCACTACATCCGCATCGGTACCGACGGGGTACTCAAACAACTCGAGGGCATTGAGATTCCCCGAATGGTGATGATGCACGACTTCAACGTCACCCAGAACTACGTCATCTTCATGGACCTCCCGGTCGTCTTCAACCTGGGCCAACTCGAAACCGGCTTCCCGTTCGGGTTCCAACGCGACGCTGGGGCCCGCCTCGGTGTGATGCCTCGCGACGGCACCAATGCCGATGTGCGCTGGTTCGAAATCGACCCATGCTTCGTGTTCCACCCGGTCAACGCCCATGAGGACGGTGACACCATCGTGCTCAACGTCTCGCGGCAACCCGAGGCGTTCAGTACGAGCAACGACGACTACGCCGAGGTGGGCCGGCTGTGGCGATGGACAATCGATCTAGCCAAAGGAACGGTCAGCGAGCAGGCGATCGACGATCGCCCCGGCGACTTCGGTCGGGTCGACGACCGCTTGGTCGGTCTCGATGCCCGCTACGGCTATCTCATGGCGCTGGGGGGCGAGGGAAACAGCGAGGAGCCGGTGTACGGCTCTGCGTTGTGGAAGTACGACCTACGCGATGGCACCTGCTGGGAGCACCACTTGGGAGACGGGGTCCGCGGGGCCGAGCCGGTCTTCGCGCCCGCCTCCCCCGACGCGGGTGAGGACGAAGGGTGGATCATCAGCCTTGCTCACGACACCAACTCAGGCGAGTCCCGACTGCTGATCATCGACGCCCAGAACTTCTCGGCACCGCCCGTCGCCACGGTCCATCTGCCCCGTCGGGTGCCCTATGGTGCCCATGGCAGCTGGGTCCCCGATCAAGCTCCGCGGTAGCTGCGACCGGGGACGCGACCGTGGTTTCCTGCGGTCGCCGGCCCACCCGGCGAGTAATTTACTAGGGGTAGATTTGACCGGTGAAGCGTGTTACCGTCCCTTCATGGCCGATGCCAATGCCGGTACCAAGATCACCTTGCGTGGCTTGCGTGGCGACCCAGGCTGCGGGTCATGGGCGGCGCTGTAGGGGTGCAGCGTTGCCTGGGGGCAAGACGACATGGCTACGGATCACCGTCGCCACAACCGAGGGGGAATTGTGAAGAGAACATCGAACCGCACAGGCCAACGGGCAGCCGCACGCAAGGTCTGGTGCGCTGGACTTGTATCACTCGGGCTTGTCGCGTCGGCCTGCAGCAGTAGCAGCGATGGAGGCGCGGCTGCGCCGGCGACCGAACCGGCCGTGGCGACAACCACGCCAGCAACTCCCGCGCCCGTCGCCACCGACCCGCCCGCGGCGACCGATCCACCCGCTGAGGCCTCTGTGGCTCCGGAGGTCACCGAGCCGGCCGGCACCGAACCGAGCGCCGAGGTCAACTTCTCCACCAACTTCCCCGACCTTCCCCCGGCAACGGGTACGGAAATCGTGATCGGGCTCGTGAATACCGAGGGTCCGGGAGGGTTGGACTTCCCGGAGATCCGCATCGACGTCCAGGCCTCGGTCGACTATCTGAATAAGCACGGTGGCTTGGGCGGACGCCCGATCAAGATCGAGAATTGCACCGCCAAGGGATCGCCCGAGACGTCCCAGGCATGTGCACAAGAACTTGCCGGCAAGAAGGTCGAAATGGTGATGCTCGGCCTCGACCTGTTCCCCGACTACGCCACGTACACCGCCGCAAACATTCCGGTGATCGGCGTACTGCCGATCCTGCCCGGGGACTACACGGCGAACGCGCTGTTTCTTACCGGAGGCAACGCGACGACGACCGCAGCGATGGCCGCCGTCGCCAAGGACCACTTCAAGGCAAAGACGGTCGGCATCGTCAGTGCAGACAACGCCGGCGCCAACGGTACCGAGGCGTCGTTGACGGCGGCCCTTGATCTTGCGGGTATTGCCCACACGACTATCAAGGGCGGCGACAACGAAACCGACGCCGGCTATCAAGGCCTGATGCGGGAGGCAAGCAAGGACAATCCAGACCTCCTCGTGTCGCTCTATGCGGGTGACGGTTGCATTGGAACTATGCGGGGCCGTGCGGCACTCGCCATCGAGATTCCGGTCATCACCACGTCGATCTGCTCGGGTAAGGATGTACTCAGCGAAGTCGGCGATGACGCGCTCGGTTGGTCGTTTATCGGGGTGCGAACCCAGGAAACGACCCCGGAACTGGCGATCCTGCAGGAAATGTTGGCTCCGGCGTTGGGGGTCGAGCCCGCAGAGGTCGATTCGACCGCCCTGGGCCTCGGAGCGCTCGGAATGATCGGGATCATGTCGGTCACCCAGTTCGCCAACATGATGGCGGCTGAAGGCACCGAGGTCACCGGGCCTGCACTGTATGAGTTCATCAAAACCACGCCGGGTCTCAGTGCCTGGCCGAATGGTGCCGGCATCGAATGTGGGGCGTCCGCGAAATACCCAAGCATCTGTGCCTTCACGTTCCCGGTCTCCGAGTACGTCACTGGTGGCAAAGTGGTCACGATCGATGGCCTGGACGCCGTGTCGACCAAGGACTTCCTGCCGTGAACTCAGTGCCGGCGTCAGCCAATCCCGGCGTCGGCCAGTCCCGGCGTCGGTCGCTCGTCGGCTTGTACGTTCGCCGGCGCAGGTAGCCGATGACGGACTACGTCTTCTATCTGCTGCTTGGCAGCGGAGCGGCGGCGATCATTGCGGCACTCGGGCTCGGGCTGGTCATTACCTATCAGGGCTCGGGTGTCGTGAACTTCGCGTACGGCGCAATGGCGATGTGGGTCGCCTACGTGTACTCCGACCTTCGCCAAGGGGCGTATCCATTTCCCGTTCCTGGTTTGCCCGGTCGATACCACTTCGACGGAGATGTCGGATTTCGATGGGCGATGGCTCTGTCGATGCTCACCGCCGCGCTGCTCGGTCTCGTCGTGTACTTGCTTATCTTTCGCCCATTGCGACGTGCCCCCGCACTGGCGAAAGTTGTAGCGAGTATCGGTCTCGTGATCGTGTTGACGGCACTCGTCGACCGTCGATTCGAAGACGCTATTTCGATCCGGGTGAAGACCATTCTGCCGCGTCAACCCGTCACGATTGCCGAAGGGCTGACGGTGCCGCGCGATGGCCTCTGGCTGGCGTTGATCGTGCTGCTGATCAGCGCAGGGCTGTGGATCCTCTCGCGTTACACCCAGATTGGACTGGTGACCCGGGCCGCCGCGGAAAACGAGAAGGGTGCCGTCATTCTCGGATTCTCCCCAGACTTCCTTGCGGGATTGAGCTTCATCGTCGCCTCGCTCATTGGCGGGTTCGTGGCGATTCTGGCCTCGCCGATGATCCAACTAGGTTCCGGGGTGTTCACCTTTGGGTTTCTGATTCCCGGTCTTGGAGCCGCATTGATCGGGAAGTTCCGCAACGTGTGGCCGACCGTACTCACCGGACTCGCCATCGGCATGGTGCAGTCGACATTCACCAAGCTGCAATCCGATCTCAGTTGGTTTCCGCAGTACGGAGCTCGCGAGGGATTGCCCTTCTTGGTGATCATCGTCGCCATGGTCGTGCTTGGTGAACGACTGCCAGATCGGGGAGCGGTCGACAACTGGAAATTGCCTGCGGTGCCCGATGCGAAGGTGACGCCCCGAGCGGTGCTCGGGCCGGTTGTGCTGGCGGTCGCCGGCTTGTTGTTCCTGGGGCCGCTGTGGCGGGGAGCGATCATGACGACGACCATCGCCGCCGTTCTGGCCCTGTCATTGGTCGTGCTCATCGGCTTTGGCGGCCAGACGTCGCTGGCCCAAATGGCCTTTGCCGGTATCGCCGGGTTCGCGCTGTCGAAGCTTGCCATGCAGTGGAACATTCCGTTTCCGATCGCTCCGATTCTTGCGGCGGTCATGGCGACAGTGTTCGGCGCGATCCTGGGCCTGCCGGCATTGCGTGTTCGAGGGACGAATCTGGCAATCATCACGCTTGCCGGAAGCGTGGCCATCTCGGAGTTCATCTTCAAGAACCCCGACTACGTCGGAGACGAGTCGACCGGTGGAGCCAAGATTCCGCATCCGAAGCTCGGTGACTGGGATATCGGGCTGGTGCTCGGAACGAAGTCGTCGCGCCCGGTGTTCGGGATTTTTCTCGTCGTCGTGACGCTGCTGCTGTCGCTGTTGGTTGCAAATATTCGTCGCAGTGCAACCGGTCGAAGAATCTTGGCGATTCGGTCCAATGAACGGGCGGCCAGCGCCATCGGCATCAACGTCGCTGGCGGCAAGATGCTCGTGTTCACGATCTCGTCGTTTATCGCGGGAGTCGGTGGTTGTCTGATTGCGTATCGGTTCGGCAATGTGTCCGATGCGTCGTTTGGAACGGTGGCGTCGCTCGCGGCGTTGGCGATTGCATATCTGGGGGGGATCACGAGCGTCAGCGGGGCGATCACGTCGGGAGTTCTTGCCGCGTCGGGCGTGGCGTTCTTTGCCACGAGCCGAGTCATTGGCTCGCTGGGCAAGTGGGAGGCGCTGATCGGCGGCGTGCTGTTGATTTTTACTGCGATCCAAAACCCCGAGGGCGTTGCTGGTGCAGTTCGCTTGTCGATTCACGAGGCTCGCCTCAAGAAGACTCGGTCGATTGCCTAATCACAGGGCGACCGCTCGATGCCCGATCGTTGATCCGCGTTGTGACCGAGCGATAGAGCTAAGCTCGTACACGTGTTCGTGACTGCGCCGGAACTGATCGCTGGACGGGTGCTCGGCATCGACCCGGGGCTGACCCGTTGCGGATACGCCGTGATCGATGGCGGCACCGGTCGTACCGCTACCGCCGTTTCGCTCGGGGTGATCCGCACTCCGAAAGAGATGCCGCTTCCACAGCGCCTAGCCATCTTGCAGGTTGAACTGGCCTCGTTGATCAGCGAGTTCCGGCCTGCGTCGGTGGCGGTCGAGTATGTGTTCTTCCAGGTCAACGTGCGTACGGCGATGAGCGTGGGGCAGGCCAGTGGGCTGGCCCTGGCCGCCGCCGCGATCGCCGGGTGCGAAGTGATGCAATACACCCCTAACCAGGTGAAAGAGTCGATCGCCGGGTGGGGCGCGGCTCCGAAAGAGGCGGTACAGCGCATGGTGCAAACCCGTCTCGGGCTCTCGACACCACCGAAACCTCCCGATGCGGCCGACGCCGCCGCACTTGCCCTGTGCCATCTGGCGGTCGCCCCGATGCGGGCCAAGGTCGCCGCGGCGATGGGAGCACGGCGATGATCGGCTCGCTGCGGGGCTCGGTGCTCGAACGTACCGGCGATTCCACCGTGCTCATCGAGGCCGGCGGAGTCGGCTATCTGGTCACAGTCACCCCGCGAACCCTCGCCGAGTTGGAACCATCGTCGACCGCGTTCCTGCACATCCACCACCACATTCGCGAAGATGCCCAGACGTTGTTCGGGTTCCTCGCCCGAGATGAGCGGGCCACCTTTGAGGTGCTGATTGCCACGCACGGGGTCGGGCCGTCGTTGGCGTTGGCGATCCTCGGCACCCACAATCCGCACGCCCTGGTCGACATCGTGATCAACTCCGACATCCCATCGCTGACCCTCGTTCCCGGTGTCGGCAAGAAGACGGCCGAGCGGCTGCTCATCGAGTTGAAGAACCGGCTCTCGCTGCCGGTTATCGACCCGATCGGTTTGGGCGGCGGAGGTGCCAGTTCGGTCGTCAACGACGTGCGCGAGGCGCTGACCGGCCTCGGCTACACGCCGCAGGAGATCAGCGAGACACTGCGAGAGATCTCGACCTCGACCGACGCCGCGACGATGTTGCGCGAGGCACTGAAGTCGCTGGGGGCCCGACGTGCGTGAAGAATTCACCGACCCGGGAATCACCGGTGATACCGAGATCAGCGACGAAGCTGGGCTGCGACCTAAGCGCCTGGCCGAGTTCGTCGGGCAGGGAGAGCTCAAGGAGCATCTCTCCATCGTCTTAGAGGCGGCCAAGATGCGTGGCAAGCCGGCCGACCACATTTTGCTTGCCGGTCCGCCGGGGCTCGGCAAGACGACGATGGCGTCGATTGTTGCGGCCGAGATGGGCGGGCATCTTCACATCACCTCGGGCCCGGCGATCGAGCGCGGCGGCGACCTCGCCGCCATCCTCACCAAGCTGGAGGAGGGCGACGTGCTGTTCATCGACGAGATCCACCGCTTGTCGCGTGCCGTCGAAGAGATCCTCTATCCAGCAATGGAAGACTTCCAGCTCGACATCGTGGTCGGCAAGGGTCCAGCCGCTTCGTCGATTCGTCTGACGTTGCCCCCGTTCACCCTGGTCGGGGCGACCACCCGCACCGGCATGATCACCGGTCCACTGCGCGACCGCTTCGGTCTGGTGGCTCGGCTCGATTTCTACACCGACGACGAACTTGAGTCGATCGTGCGGCGGGCCGCAGGCATTCTCGGCGTGACCATCGATCGAGATGGCGCGTGGGAAATCGCCCGACGCTCACGCGGCACCCCCCGGATCGCCAACCGGCTTCTCCGCCGAGTCCGTGACTTCGCCGAGGTGCGCGGCGACGGCACGGTCAACGTAACAACGGCGCGCGAGGGTTTGGCCGTATTTGGCGTTGATGGGCGCGGGCTCGACAAAGTTGACCGGGCGATCCTCAAGGCGATATGTGTGCAGTTCGGCGGGGGACCGGTCGGCCTGTCGACGGTAGCCATTTCGATCGGCGAGCAGACCGAAACGGTCGAGGACGTCTACGAGCCGTTCCTCATCCAGCAGGGCATGATCGCCCGCACCCCACGCGGCCGCATTGCCATGCCGGTGGCCTGGGAGCACTTGGGACTGAGCATTCCGAGCCGCATCGCCGACGCGCCCAACCTCTTCGACGGCTGAGCACGCCGGTCTGGTCCACGGACGAGTGGGGGAGCGACGAGTGCCGCTCCCGGCCGTTCCGCCGTAGAGAGCGGCCTCGGCGGCTGTCTTGACTCCCTCGGCGCCGCTGAACAAACCGCCGGCCGGGATGCCGACCTCGATGAACGGCCCGGGGGATCTCCACGGAGCGTCGTGGAAACGAGATTCAGGGTGGCCATTTCGTTCCGCGGCCCGGTTCATGTCGCCGCGGACGGGACGGGACTGCGTGGGAGGAGCGACGGGCGGCAGAATGAGACGGTGTTGGAAACCACGGTTGTGCTGCCTCTCGACGAACTCATATGGGGTCACCGGTTCACCGGTGGGCTGCCCGGCGACCCCGATTCGTCAAATCGGCGTCGGCAGGTAGGTGGGGCGGCATACAGCCGGGTCGCCCCGACGCCGGTCGCTGCGCCCCAGACGCTGTGCTCATCGCCGGAGGTGGCTACGCTGCTGGGCCTGTCGGTCGAGGTGTGCGAGTCCGATGACTTCGCCGAGGTGTTCTCGGGGAATCGGGTACCGCTGGGCGCTGATCCCTATGCGATGTGCTACGGCGGGCATCAGTTCGGCAACTGGGCAGGGCAGCTCGGTGACGGGCGGGCGATCGCCTTGGGCGCAATCGTCACCCCATCGGGCTTGTCGCAGACACTGCAACTGAAGGGGCCGGGGCCGACGCCCTATTCCCGCAGTGCAGACGGCCGAGCGGTGCTGCGGTCGTCGATACGCGAGTTCCTGTGCAGCGAGGCAATGCACCATCTCGGCGTGCCGACCACCCGGGCGTTGTCGCTGGTGGCGACCGGTGACGCCGTCATCCGCGACATGCTCTACGACGGCCATCCGCGGCCCGAACCTGGTGCGGTGGTCTGCCGGGTCGCCCCCTCGTTCACCCGCTTCGGCAACTTCGAATTGCCCTCGGCGCGGCGCGATGTCGCCTTACTGACGGAACTGGTCACCTACACCGTGGCCAACGACTTTCCCGGGTTGTGCCCGCCGTCGACGACGGTGCCCGAACAGACCGTCGCGCTGTACACCGAGGTGTGTCGGCGGACGGCGAAACTGGTGATCGACTGGATGCGCGTCGGGTTCGTCCACGGCGTGTTGAACACCGACAACATGTCGATCCTCGGCCTGACGATCGACTACGGACCGTACGGGTGGCTCGAGAACTTCGACCCCGGCTGGACGCCCAACACCACCGACGCCGGGGGCCGTCGGTACCGTTACGGCGCGCAGCCGACGATCGTTGGTTGGAATCTCGCCCAACTAGCCAACGCCCTGGTTCCGCTGGTCGGCGAGACCGAGCCGTTCCAGGCCGCGCTCGACGAATACATGCGCACCTACCAGGAGCTCTACCTCTCGATGACGTGCGCCCGGCTCGGCTGGGGAACCCCGCAGATGGGCCGCGACCCCGAGTTGATCCGCGAGTTGATGGCCCTGTTCGAACGATCGGAAACCGACTACCTGATCCTCCATCGGAGCCTGGCCGACGTGCCCATCGGTGCCGACGCTACCGACGAGTCACTCCTCGCCCCACTCGCCGACGCCTGGTACTCGCCGTCACAGATCACCGGCGACCTGCGCAACGAGTGGCTCTGCTGGCTACGCGCCTGGGGCCATCGGGTGCACGACGGTGGCATCGTCGAGCTGATCGAACGCCATGCGGCGATGAACGCGCTCAACCCGAAGTACGTGCTGCGCAACTACCTCGCCCAAGAGGCCATCGACCTCGCCGAAACCGGTGACGTCAGCCGAGTCCACGAACTCCTCGACGTCTTGCGCCACCCCTACGACGACCAGCCCGGCCGCGACCACTTCGCCGCCAAACGTCCCGAATGGGCCCGCCACAAAGTCGGGTGCTCGATGCTTTCGTGCAGCTCGTAGAACGAGTGGCGGGTCAGCCCGCGCTTGGTTTGGTGCTGCGGGCTCGGCCTCGGGGGCTCAGCGCGGTGGCGCGGGTGAGGGACTTGATGAATTCGACGCGGCGGAAGCGGAGGGCTGACCAGTCGGCGTCGATGGCGACCTGGCGTACCGGCTCGAAGCCGAGCTCACCGAGTTTTGCCCAGCCGGTGTCGCGGTTGAATTCGCAGGTGTAGTTCTTCGACGATCCCTTGGGGTACGCGAGCCACAGGATGCCGTCTCCGGTCATTTCGGCGGCGACGGTGGTCGCTGCGGTATCGACCTCGACCTGGGTCGTCGTGAAACCAATGGCGAACTCAACCTCCGCGGTGGGCATGGCCCGGTGGATCTCGACGTTCTGCAACGTGACGAGTTCGACGTCAAAGCTGGCCGGACCGTTGAGGACGACGATGCTCGTCTGGTCCTTGAGGTTGAGCTTGGCAAAAATAGAGGAGCGGGCGACGACCACTGCGGGAGACCCTACGCCGGAAGGTGGGTGCTGAGGAACGCCATCGTCTTTGCCCAGCCTGCTTTGGCGGCGGACTCGTTGTAGAACATCGGATTGGCATGGTTGTCGAAGGCGTGACCGGCGTTCTCGACGTTGATCGAGAAGTTCGGTTTTCCGGCGATCCGCTCGTTCAGTGCTTCGACGCCTTCGTTGGGCAGGAACTGGTCCTCGTTGCCGAAATGAAACAGCGTCGGGCACGTCACCGAGTCGACCAGGTCGAGCATCGACGGCACCCCCGACCCGTAGTAGCTCACGCAGCACGCCGGGTCTCCAGCACCGGCCACGCCCCAGGCCAGCGTGCCACCCATACAGAATCCGAGGACCCCAACACCCCCGCTGACCTCGGGTAATGTTGCGAGATGAGCGGCCGCCGCGGAGCAGTCGGCAATGGCCATCGGCACGTCGAGTTGCTGCATCTTGCCGAACGAGGCGTTGAGCCCGTCAGCGTCGTGCGATGCGACCCAGCCCGGTGAGAACCGCCAGAACACGTCGGGGGCACCGACCACATAACCGGCTGCCGCAAGGCGTTCGGCCACGTCACGGATGTACTCGCCGACGCCGAAAATCTCCTGGATCACGATGATTCCGGGGCCACTTCCCGACTCTGGTAACCAGGTGAATAGATCCATCGAACCGCCATCAAGGCTCACCGATTCGGTACGCGTCATCGTCATTCCCGCAGTTTGCCATGTCGAACGCTCTCGGCGCGTAGCGTCACCGGTTGTGGAGCCGTCTGATCTGGGTATCGACCGCCGTGCCGCTGCGGAGCGGATTCCGCTCGGCGACGGCACGTCATGGGTCGACTTGGTACGAGGATTCGTCCGGCAGCCGATCGAGTTGTTCGAAACGGTGCGAGCGACGGTCGCGTGGGAACAGCGCGAAGTTCTCCGGTATGACCACTACATCCCCGAGAAACGACTCGGCGGGCGGCTTCCACCCGGAGCGACTCCGGCCGCCATTCGCCAGGCCGGTCTGCATCTTGACGCGACCTATCGCGTGCCGTTCGCCGGTATTGCCGCAATTCTCTATCGCGATGGGAACGACCATCAGGGTCTGCACAGCGATCGCGAGATGAAGTGGCTCGACGACACCTTGATCGGCATCGTGGTGCTGGGCGCTCGGCGGCCGTTTGTCTTGCGAGAGCGGGGAGTCGACGCCAACCACAAGGATCTCACGAAGGCCGGCGAGGCGGCGGGCGACGTGGTGTTGATGCCGGGCGAAGGAGATCTGCTGGTGATGGGCGGCCGAAATCAGCGGGACTGGTTGCATGCGGTGCCGGCTGCGCCGACCGACGAGCCACGCATTTCGCTGACCTGGCGGTGGACGTCACGTCGCGGCAGACCCGACACGAATCCCGGCTACTCCGATGGTCGCCAGTTCAGCGATCGGCCGGCCCAACCCGGCAGCCGATCGAGCGGCGGCGGTTTCGACCGTGACAACCGGGGTCGCCGTCGATAGCGCAGCCGCCGTGTGTGTCCGTAGCCTGTCGGGTCGTGCATGTCGCCGACTTCGACTACGAACTGCCGCCGAAGCGGATTGCCCAGGAGCCCGTGGAACCACGCGACTCGGCCCGGCTGCTGGTCGACCGAGGCACCGGCCGTGAGCCCGATCACCGCCACGTTCGTGATCTTCCTGATCTTCTCGCGAACGGCGACCTGTTGGTCGTCAACGAGTCCAAGGTCATTCCGGCGCGGCTGCGGTTGCAACGGGTGACGGGCGGCGGGGCCGAAGTGCTGCTGCTCGATCCGCTCGACGGTGAGCGCCGGGTGTGGGAAGCCCTCGTCAGGCCGGCGCGCAAACTGAAGCCGGGGGAAAGACTGGTGACCGCCGCTGGTGTCGAACTCGTCGAGATCGGGGAGCGGACTCTCGCCGGCGACACCCTGCGGGTCACGGTGCTTGGCGACGGCGACCCGCTTGCCGTACTCGCCGAGCATGGGGAAATGCCGCTCCCGCCGTACATCACCACCCCGCTGACCAGGCCCGATCGGTATCAGACGGTCTACGCCGCCAATCCGGGATCGGCCGCCGCCCCGACCGCCGGGCTGCACTTCACCCCCGAGCTTTTGGCGCTCCTGGCCGAACGCGGCGTCGGACTGGCGAAGGTCGAGTTGGTAGTCGGCCTGGACACGTTCAAGCCGATCTCCACCGACAACCCAACCGAACATCCAATGCACTCGGAGCGGTATCGAGTTCCATCCGAGACCGCGGCCCGCTGCCGCCACGCCCGACGGGTTGTCGCCGTTGGCACCACTGCGGTGCGCGCCCTGGAGTCGGCTGCGACGCTTGGGCAGCCCGAGGGACGCACGCGGATGTTCATCTATCGCCCCTACGACTGGCAAGTCGTCGACGCGATGATGACCAATTTCCATCTACCGCGCACCACGCTGCTGATGATGATCGACGCGTTCATCGGTCCACGCTGGCGTGCCCTGTACGAGACTGCCCTTGCTGAGCAATACCGCTTCTTGTCGTTCGGTGATGCCATGCTCCTCGACCGCCACCTGTAAGCCCTGCTGAGACCGAGACCTCTATGACTTTTCCCATCAGTTTCGACACCGTGGCTACTCACGGCGCGGCCCGGGCCGGAATCGCGTCGACGGCACGCGGCACCTACGACACACCATGCTTCATGCCCGTCGGCACGAGAGCGGCGATCAAGTACCTCAGCGCGGCGGACTACGAGCGGCTCGGCGCTCGCATCGTGCTCGGCAACACCTACCACCTGATGTTGCGCCCCGGGGCCGAGACGATTGCCGGGTTCGGTGGGCTCGGGAAGTTCGCCGCCTGGGGTGGGCTGACGCTCACCGATTCGGGAGGCTTCCAGGTTTTTTCCCTCGAACCCAAGGTCGACGATGATGGCGTCACCTTTCGCAGCACCTACGACGGATCGTCGCACCGGTTCACCCCCGAGATCGCCGTTGCCACCCAGGAGCTGCTTGGTGCCGACATCCAAATGGTCCTCGACGTCTGCCCGCCGTTGCCATCGGCACCGTCGGTCGTGCAGCTCGCGGTCGACCGCACGTCAGCTTGGGCCGAACGGGCTCGCAATGCCCACCAGCGCGACGATCAGTCGTTGTTCGGCATCGTCCAGGGCGGCGTCGACCCGGCCATGCGCACCGCCAGCGCTCGCCATACTGCCTCGCTCGATTTCGATGGCTACGGCATCGGCGGGTTGTCGGTGGGCGAGACCCGCGAGCAGATGTTGCCTGCGCTCGCCGCCGCGCTCGCTGAGCTACCAACCAACCGGCCGCGCTACTTGATGGGCGTCGGTGACCCGGCCTCGCTGATCGAGGCGGTGGCCCTTGGCGTCGACCAGTTCGACTGTGTAATGCAAACACGGATCGGCCGTCATGGCACCGCGATGACCTGGAACGGCAAGCTGCACATCAAGAACGCGTCGCATGTCCATTCCGACGAACCACTCGACGCGGATTGCTCCTGCGAAGTATGTGCCCGCCATTCACGAGGCTATATCCGCCATCTGTTCCAGGTGGGGGAGCCGACGGCATCCCGGCTCGTCAGCATCCACAACATCGCCTGGACGCTCGATCTGATGGCTCGAATGCGGTCGGCGATCATCGACGGGACGTTCGATGCTCTGCGCAATCGTGTGCTCTCCGTGTGGGGTTCCCCGGGTTTTCCTTGATCAGTCGCTAACCTCGGCTCGCCCTTCTCTCCATACTGGTGTGTGATGTTCACTTCTCTGATCCTGGCCTCTGCCGACACTGTCGCCAAGGCGGCCGCCGACAAGCCCAAGGGAAACTCCCTCGTTGGCCTGCTTCCGATCCTGTTGATCGGTGTGGCGATGTACTTCGTGATGATCCGGCCGCAGAAGCGGAAGATGAAAGATGCACAAGCGCTGCTGCAGCAATTGACCGAGGGTGACGAGGTAATCACCACCGGCGGGATCTATGGTTTCATCAACGCCATCGACGGCGACACCATCTGGCTCGACATTGCCGACAACGTCGAGATTCGGCTGCACCGCTCGTCGATCTCACGGCGGATCGACCCCAAGGTCGAGCCGGCCGGAGGCGAGCCCGCCAAAGAGGCCACCGGCGAAGCGGAAACTCCCGAAAGTGACAAGAACTAAGCAATGCAACGTCGTCCACTTCTGGTCTCGTTGATCTCAATCCTTGTGGTGGCCCTCGGGTCACTCCTCGGCACCGTGATCGCAGGCAACACCCCTCAACTCGGGCTCGACCTGCAAGGCGGTGCGTCGGTGACGCTGCGCCCGGTCGGTACTTCCGGGGTTGATTTCACCACCGAAGCGCTCGACGAGATTCCGCGGATCTACCGCGACCGCATTGACGGTTTGGGCGTCGCCGAGCCCGAAATCCTTCGCCAAGGCGACACGATCGTCGTCAACTTGCCGGGGGTGAAGGACAAAGACAAGGCGCTCGAGATCATCGGCACCACCGGCAAGGTCGTCTTCCGTCCGGTCACCGGCTCGCCGATTCCGGCGGACCCGCCGATCGATTTTACGAAGATCGGCACCCAGGGCGTCAGCGTCAGCCAAGTCGGCGGCAACGACCCTGTGGTCAGCGTCCTTGGCGACGTTGCGTCGCCGGTCTCGACTCCCGATGGCTCGATCGTGGTTGGGGAACCGACGGTAATCACCGATCCGGCAACCAGCGTTGCCAGCCCGAACTCGACCGTGGCCGAAACCGCCACCTCGGCCGCTGGCCCCTCGCGTCGCCCACACCAGGCTGCTCCAACCACCACTTCGGCGATCCAGTCGGCGACGTCCGTCGCTCGCAGCACGACCACTACCGAGGCCGACCCCGGTGACACCACTGCGGACACGACGGGTGGCACCGATGCGCCGACGACCACCATTGACCCGAATGCACCCACAACGACGATTGATCCGAACGCGCCGACCACGACGCTCGCCCCGTTCGACTTCTCGACCTTGATCACGCCGAACGAGCAGGATCTGCCTGAAACGTCGGTGATCCTGCCGAATCGCGAGGGAACGGCGATCTACCAGCTTGGCCCGGCCTTTGCCCGCGGCGAGTTGGCCATCGAGTCGGCCACCGCACGCGTCATCAGCGGTCAGTACTCCGTAGAGCTCGTACTCAAGCGGGGTGCCGATGGACTGGACGCTTGGAACGCCATGGCCGCCAAGTGCTACTCGGCGTTGTACGGCGGTGGCGATTCGACCGAGTGCTCAGGCGGGATGGCATTCGTCCTCGACCATCGGGTCATCTCGGCCCCGTCGCCCAGCCAAGACTCGGGCGGCTTTTTCAGCCAGCCCCAGATTCAAATCACCGGTGACTTCGACCAAGCCGAAGCGTCCAAGCTTGAGCGCGTGCTCAAGTACGGCGCCACGCCGATCGAGATGAAGCCACAGGCAGCTCAGACCGTGTCGGCCACGCTTGGCAAGGATTCGCTGCGCGCTGCGCTCATCGCCGGTGCCATCGGCATCGCACTCGTGCTGCTGTTCATGCTCTTCTATTACCGCTCGCTTGCGCTGGTGGTCGTGCTCGGTCTGGTCGTGTCGGGCTCGCTGCTCTACAGCGTCATTTCGCTGCTTTCCAAGACCAGCGGTTTGGCCATGACCCTCGCCGGGGTCACCGGCATCATCGTGTCGGTCGGCGTCACCGTCGATTCCTACGTGGTGTTCTTCGAGCGCTTGAAAGACGACGTCAAGAGCGGCAAGACGTTCCGGTCCTCGGCCCAGCGTGGCTTCAAGGGGGCGTGGAGAACGATCCTCGCCGCCGACATCGTCTCGCTCATCGGTGCCGGCACCCTGTTCATGATGACCGTCGGCTCAGTGAAGGGTTTCGCCTTCTTCCTCGGCCTGTCCACCCTGTGTGACCTGGTTGTTTCGTACTTCTTTACCCGTCCCGCCGTGCTCCTGCTGGCCCGATCCAAGCGGTATCGGAACAATCGGCTCCTCGGAGTCGGCACCGCCGAGACCGCTGGAGGTGTGGCGTGACCGCCATCAACACCAACATCCCCGCCGACCCGGCGGCCCCGAAGTCGAGCATCTGGCATCGGCTGTACAACGGCGAGACGACCTTCGATTTCGTCGGCAAACGCAAGATTGGCTTCGGCATCTCGGCGATCGCGATCGTGCTCAGCATCATTTCGTTGATCTTCAGCGGGCTGAACCTTGGCATTGACTTCGAGGGTGGCGTGGCCTGGGAGTTCACCGCCGGCCAGGTGACCACCGATCAAGTCGAAAGCGTGCTGAGCGACAACGGCATCGACACCAAGTCGGCCAAAGTGCAGACGCTCAGCGGGTCAGACGGCGACCGCCTGCGAGTGCAAGTCGGCGACCAGACGCCCGACGTGCAGGCGAAGATCAAGCAGGAGTTCGCCACGCTCTCGGGTTCGGAAGTCTCCGACAACGTCGTCAGCCCGACCTGGGGTGACGAGATCACCAAGAAGGCGATTCAAGCCCTCATTGCGTTCTTCGTCATCCTGTCGGCGTTCATCTCGTGGCGATTCGAGTGGAAAATG
>JANNNL010000326.1:0-16546 GCA_031398525.1 Actinomycetes bacterium
CTGGCCCGGCCCAGGCAAGCGGATCACGGGCAACATCAGCGGCCACTGCGATGAAACCAAGAACCATCGAGACCGCCCCGATCACCAAGAACTCCTCCACCGCTCCAGCGATCACTCGGCGTCGACCGACGACGACGGCGACCAGCGTCAGTACCCCCACCCCAACCGCATGTTGAGCAGATCCACCGGCCAGCAGGTCGGCAAAGGGGTCGGCCAGCATCGCCGACCACCGCTGGGTCAACCAGGGGGCCTCACCTTGTGACCAGACGAAGTGAGCCCACGGGGCCACTCCGATTGCCACACCGAGGGCCGCGCACAACCCGGCCAGCCGGTCAAGCCGCCCCCGCCACCAGATCACCGCGATAACCCCCGCAACGACAACCGCATCGGGTCGTGCGAGCACAGCGGCTGCGACGAGAAGTCCGATACCGAACGCTTGTGGGAGCGACAACCGAGGCCGACCAACCAACCCAACCGCTACGAGAACGCACAGGCCTGCGACGAGAACCGCAAGCGATCCGTGCCATGTGGAGGGGAGTACGGCAAACACTCCGAGCGCCACGAGACCAGCCCGACGACCGCCTCGCTCGGATGCCACCCGATAGACGGCAAGCGCCGTTGCAAACGTCACCACCGCGACGAGGCCGAATGCACCGATGCTGGGGAAGAATGCTTGCAGCACTGGGGCGAGCGGTGCTGCGTCGAGTGCCGGCGGCCCGAAGCCCACCGAAAGCGTGTACGCCGTGCCTCGCCGGAGGTTGGCGAGCAGGGCTGCGTATTCAGCCGGAATTGCGGTCCGATTCGACCACTCTCCGAGCACCACCGCCACTATCGTCGAGGCCAAGGGTGGCACTATCGTCCGTCGAAATGACCCCACGAATGCGGTGGCCGTCATGCGTCGAAGCGACTGGATAGCGGCGAGCGAGTTCTGCGTCGGCTGGTCGTTTCGTTCCCGCCATGCAAGCGACGTCACCAGCAGCATGAGCAGGACTCCGCCCACCGCACCAAACTCATTGGCTGCCGTGCGGGTCGTGGTGTATCCGAGCGACAGTTGGCGAATCTCCGGACGGGTCTGCAACGCCGACACCAGCCATGCCACGACGATCATCAACACGGCCGCAGCGGCAAGGAGGCGTTCTGGACGCTCAACTCGTCCAACGAGCCATATCGCCCCGATCACGAGAAGAGCCGCTGATGGTCCGATGATCAGCGTTCCAAGCAGTCCTACCCCGACAAACGCGGCCAGTTGCCTTCGTCGCATGCGGAGTCGACGATTTCCCGCCGTATCGATCAACGTGGACTCGGGCGCGACGGTTTGGATGGGCCCAGCTCGACGATCCGTCGTCGCCATCCGCGTGAGAATTGGATGTGGGCGACGAGACATCAACCACATGCTCAGGCTGACCCCGACGAGCGACACCACGAACGACCAACCGAACGCCACATCGGGTCGGTAGCGGAAACGCAGGTCAATGGGGCCAATCGTGGTCAGGCTCCAGCTGTTCACGACGTCAGCGGCCGTCGATCGTTGGTAGGGGCCCCCATTGACCGACATCTCCCACCGAGGATCGAACGAGTTGACGAGCATTGCTCGGCTCGCTGCGGTGGCGGTCGACTGGAGCCTGATCTGTCCCGCAGACTCCTCCGAGATCACCGTTGGAGCCCTCAGATCCGGCGGCACGGGCCGAGGAGCACGATCGGTCGTCGTTATCGAGACTCGATCGGCGATCGGATGTGCCGACTCGATCACGTGCCAGCCCACCGGAATCCGCAGGTCGTCACACGAGGCGATTCTGACATCGCCGCCAGACAGCAGCTGACCGATCGTGCCCGAGGCCCGAGTCATGACGGTTTCGACGGTAGCCGGCGACACGCCGAGACGCAGACCCAGATCGTGGCATTTCCCGCTCAACAGTGCCGCGGGATCCAAAGGGGCGTTCGAATTTCCGTTCAACTCGACTTCGTCGATGCGAACCGAGGTCGTGTTGAGATCGAACGATGCCGGAACCCTGCCGACCCGCACGATCAGGCGGTCCGTTTCGACTCCTCGTGCGAAACGCGCCGTCGCCACCGGAATACACATCGGCGAGACATTCCCCTCGACGCATCCCAATGGAGTGCGAAATGGCGAGGTGACGGTGCGCGACCCAATCGTGACCTCGACATCGGTCATCGGCAAGAACCCGAATTCCGGCCGGCTGCGCACGCGTACCGTCGAGACCGATTGTGAGGGAATTCGAATTGTCAGCGCCGCATTGGCCGTGCTCGGAGCCTGCCATGCTGTGGTCGGGTCACCGTCGACTGCCATGGCGGCCCAGGCGCCAAGCCGATCGTCCTGCTTCATCGTTGACGTGGCGGTGATTGGTCGATCAAGGAGCCGGTTGACGACTTCATCGGGGACGGCCGGGCGTATGTGCCCAATGCCGTCGAAGCGGAACGTGCGGGCTTCCGGGGTGCGGAAGCGTCGGCGAAGCGCCTGCTCTTCGTCGGCGCGAAGTTCGCCGAGATCGCCGTAGCCGAGTCGCATGCGGTAGCTCGGCTGACGGACTCGCTCGAACAGGTACGCCAGCGGTTGATCGTCGATAGCGGCGCGCAGCGTGGGATCAGCGGCGGCCCGACGGAACAGATCGTCGGGCAGCTGGATGAACTCGCGCAGGTCTAGACCTGGAAACTGAACGTCGACGAGCCCGATCCTCGGACTGAAAATGTCGTAGCCGAGGATCTCGATCTCGATGAAATCAGTGGATATCGCCGGGAAGTCCGCGGCCAATCGCCCTGATCGGTCTGCGTAGGCGTCGACCTCGATCCCACCCGTGAACCGGATCACGACATGGGTGACCGTCGGGGATCCGGTCTCCCCCGTGACGGCCTGCAGCACAGCAGACGACACCACCGACCGCTCGCGCAACTCGACCCTCAGCACTCGTCCGAAGGGTGCCTCAATCCGGCTCAGTTCCCATTGGGTCAGTGGATCATCGTCGAATGCAAGCGTCGGACGATTTTCGGTGGTCTGCCCGTTCAAGCGGTTGGTCGATCCGTCGATCCGCGTGGCATCGGGGAACCACGCGACCGACTCGACACCCTCGACCTCAGGAAACAGTGAACGCACTGGTCGTCCGACAATCTGCCCAGGCGCCAACGTGGCGGAATAGTCAGGCTCGTAGCCAACCAGGCTGCGGACACGGCGACGATTGGTGTCGGTGACGGCGATACCACCTTTGCCCGCGAGAGCCGGGACGAGCTGCTCCACAGTCGACGACCCCGAGTAGATGGTGGCCGTGTCTGCCCCGAGCAGCCCGCCGGCGGCCAGCTGAGGGAACGCGGCACCATCACCGGCAACGACGAGTGCGGGTCGGGACAGGTCGACGCGGGCAAGCGGCGACGGGTTCTTGACCCGGAATACTTCAATCGGGGGCAGCGTGCGTTCGTAGGCCGCGGCATTCGAGCGATCGACTTCCCCAACGACGTTGAGTCCGACCGCGCCGAAGGTCGCCACTCGCTCGAGATCGGGATCGCTGCGCAGACCCCGATACAACGCCGGGCGAGACACTCCGAGCCTGGCCCAATCAAGATCGTTCCGCAAGACGATCTCGGTGACGCCCAGACGGCGCGCCATCGGCCCAACGATGCCGGGTCGATGCACCGGGTCTTGCATCCGCAGCGTGAGCACCTCAAGCAGGTTGGCCGCCAAGGGGTTCGACAGAGGCACGCCCGTCGAAACGGGGTGGGCACGGGCCAAGGAGGAGTCGAGGATGTCGTCACCCACCCATCCCCACCGATACTGCGAACGCGACGTTGCGGGGAGGATCAACGATCGACCACCGAACGGAAATCGATCGAGGTATCCGAATGCGTCGCTCCAGTACGTCGGGATTTCGGAGAACGAGTCAGTGGGGTGGTACAGATTCCCTGACCAGAACGGAAAGGCCAGGCCGACGACGACCGTGGACGCCAGCATCGTCGGCACGCGACTTGCGCGCCTGCGCCGGACCCGCCATCGAGCGCGGACCTCAACGACCGCCATACCGCAGAGCGCGCCGAGGCCGAGCGTCAGGCCCAGTCCAAGCTTGTAGGTGTTGCGGAAGCTCGTGAGCGCCCGGACGTTCTCCATGGACCACAGCATCATTCGCCCGAACCGTGACGGATTCGACGCCGGAAATCCGCCGACCATCAACACCATCGACTGCAACGCCATCGCCCCGAACATCACCTTGGGACGCCAATTGCCCCAGCCCAGCAAGACCGTGGCAGCGAGGATGGGAATGAACGTCACGGTCACCAGCAGCGGATTCTGGAAGTAAGCGACATGTTGCGGCTTGATTTGTGCGCCGCCGAAAGAGAAGTACGACAGCCAGTTTCCCAAGCCGCGCATTGTCTCGGGCCATGACGAAGTCAGCGCGCTCGTGGCTGCGCTCTCGCTCTGCTCAAGGCGCAGGTTCAGCGAGTCGAGGGCGAAGTAGGTCTTGACCAGGCTTGCCGCGCCACAGACGACGGCCAGGACAAACGCTCGCGCAAGCCATCCGACGACCCGACGAACAGTGGTGGAACGTTCAACGACGGTCAAATACACCGCCGCCGGAACGATCGGAAGCACGTTGGCCACCAGACCGGGCAGGTCGACGTTGCCGGCCGCGAAGGTGACCACGGCGAACATCGCCGCCCACTTCCAGGGCCGGACGTCGCGCACCCCATTGACGAACGCGACCAGCAGCCAGGGTCCGAGTGCATACTGGAAGTACAGGTTCGACGGGATCAAGAAGACGGCCGAGAACGGGCCGAACGCAACGATCCCTCCACAAATCCAGTGTTCGACACCGATTCGACGGCGAAACAGCCGCATGACCTGGACCGCTCCGACCGCGGCGATCGTCAGACAGAGGGCGTGCCACAGCCGCTGGGTGCTCACAATTCCGAACCCGAGTCCTCGTAAGACCGCCAACGGGATTGTGGTACCCGGCCAGAAGTCTTCTCGAACGCCACCGAGACCCGAGGCTCCATCCCATACCGACAGCGACTTGGCCATCCGGCGCGCCGGGTTCAGATACTGTTCGAGCCGGTTTTCGCCGATGTAGCGACCCGGCGAGTTGGTCGTCGTGACCAGGACGCTGATCAACCCGAAGAATAGGGTGGTCGGCCACAGCCGGTCGGGCAGATCGGCACGAACGCGGGCGATGGCTGCCGGGACAGCGGGCCGTCTCGGGATGCGCTCGACTGGACGAATCGCTCCCGCACGGCTCTCCCCGCGGGGAGACTCACCGAGGGTGTGGTTCATACTCGAGGTTCGCCGGCGGTGGTCGGATCAGGCTCGCGCTGACGCCACCAGTCGACCATCGGTCGCTCGATGACGCAGTAGCTGATGGTCGCCACAACGATCGTCGGCACCAGGACCCATCCGAGGTGACCGAGGAAGGCCTGCCGGGGCGGCAAGGTTGCCGCCCGCTCCCAGACCCAGCTGAGGATCGACTTGTGCCACAGATAGATGCCGTAGGAGATGACACCGAGGAACACGAACGGTCGGCTCGACAGGATGCGCAAACCCAGGCCGGACCTGGTACCGACAACCGCCGGCAAGAGGAAGAACAGCGCAGCCACCCCGATGAAGAACACCCTCAAACCCTGGCTCAGGCTTGGCTCGACGTTCAAGATGCTGACTCGGTCGCGCTGAATGAACATCGAAGCGCCGTAGGCCATCGCTGCGCACAACCAGCATGCCCAGGTTCGATCGGCGAAGTCCGTCATGCCGAGGCCGAGGGACCGACCCGACTGCCGCCATGCGACCACGACGGCCAGGCCCATGCCCAGCGCGAACCAGTCGAGGAAACAGAAGATCGTCAGAGCACTGCCCTCGCCGAACCTCACGGTATCGGTGGTCACCAAGGTCCGACATATCACCCCGATGATGTACAACGCCGACAGGCTGCGGATGTGGACACGGAGCCTGCGCCGATCGGAGGTGCCGACCGGCTGGCGTGACCCGACCCATCCCGCGATCAGCGGCAGCACGAGATAGAAACTGAGTTCGATCGTCAGCGTCCAGGCGACGTCCACTCCGCGAAATACACCGCCTTTGGCATAGATGTCGATGAGAAAGGCCCGTCGAAGGAGTCCACCGACCGACGGCGTCGCTGATGACACGAACAACTCGTGAGCGAGCAGCACCGCCCAATAGGCCGGCAGAATACGCACCAGCCGACGCGCCCAGAACCGAGACCGGGGCTGCGGCTTCAGTCCCGACAACTGCGCCAGGACAAACGGGCGGTAGAGCAGGAACCCCGAGATTAAGAAGAACACCGCAACCCCGAAGCCGCCGAGATTGACAAGTATCAGACCGAGCAAGCCGTCGTAGCTGGCGTAGAGACTCTGCACACCGATGTGATGGAACACCACGCCGCAGGCGGCCACTGCTCGATACCCGTCGATGACGGCGAAGTCACCCCCGTGCCCGGGCGCAATGCTGTCGAATGTTTGGCGAATGACCTCGACGGGCGCATCTCCGGCGGGGGCCAGCCGACGGCGGCGAATCTGACGAAAGTCCTCCGAGAGATCAGGCATCGCCGCCTACGTTCCACCCGCGAAACGATGACCATCGGCAATCACGCGAGTCGATCTGCTCGCCGATGAGACCCACGAGGCCGCTGGTTTGGCCAGCCGTGTCGTTCACAGTGACGGATGTCCCGGCGACGAAGACATCGAGTTGGGAGCCGCGGAAGTCGACCCGGACATCGACCGTCGGGGTCGGCGGATCAGCCAGGAATGTCAAACGCGTTGTCTCGCCACCGACCACCTTCTCAAGGTTCCAGACGCCGTATAGCGACACCCGCTTGAGCGTGATGAAGTTGAATGGGTCGAGATAGCGGACGATCACGCCGCACACTCCTCGCCCCGACACCGTTACCGCAATCGAGCCGTCTGAGCTGCCCAAATCGACGACCGCCATGTTTCGCAGGGCACCCACTCCGTTGGCATCGGCGATGTACGCCGCGTCACGATCGATACCCCAATCGCCCAGCACGACATCCCATCGGCGACCCTCGGGAGTCATCCCGAGTCCGTCGTCCGAATCGGTCCGTTCGAAGTCGTCGGCGATCGCTGCAGCCACGGGGAGCTGAATTGGGGCCGCCGAAGTCTGGGCGGTCACAACTGGCTTCGAGGCTTGGAACGCATCGCCCACGACGGCCACCACCGCAAGTATCGCCGCGACCCCGACGATGACGAACGCTACGTTGCGATTGCTCAGTGGCCGCCGCGGCGGGGTCGACGAGACGTCATGCGCGAGGACCACCGGGTCTTCAGGTACCTCGTCGCTGGCGTCGAGCTCTCCAGGCAAGTCTGCAAAGAGACGTAGCTCTGACGGACTTTGCCCAAAATCGTCGAACTCGTCGGGATCGAGTGCGTCCCAAGACGCCTCCGAGCGGCGGGCATCGGTCTCGTCGGTATGATCATTCATGCCAGCCTCCGCCCGCGGGCGGGTCCCCCCTCAACGCAATCCCGATACCCGGTGCCGCGACATCTTCACTTTGGCCCCGACCGTATCAGAGGGTGGTTGTATGGCCCGAGGCCACTACGCCGAGCGCGGAAAGATCCCTCCACTTTGGTGCTGCGTCAAGTTCCGGTGCTGGCCAGCGTGGCATCGCGCCAACGACACTGCTCGCCGGTCGGCCCCTCACCGAGCAATCCGATGG
Source organism: Actinomycetes bacterium (assembly GCA_031398525.1). Taxonomy (GTDB): domain Bacteria; phylum Actinomycetota; class Acidimicrobiia; order Acidimicrobiales; family Ilumatobacteraceae; genus JANMJD01. The sequence continues at coordinate 7,683 of JANNNL010000326.1, forward strand.
CCGTCGTGGAGGTCGTGAGCGACGTTTCGACCACGGGGTGCACGACCCCTGCGACTGACACCGTGATCGACGAACCCCGGTACCCCACGACCACCTGTAACGCGTCGGCCGTCTGGTCAACGAGAAAGCCGAGTCGCTCCGACTTGCCATTCTTGAATTCTTCGATATTCCATACCCGGTAGAGCGGCACTCGTTTGACCACGACAAAGTTCTTGGGGTCGACGTAGCGCACCATCAAGCCACAGACCCCGTCCCCCCCGACGACAGCCGAAAATACGCCGTCGGATACCTCGCCCTCCGCTACGGCCAGGCTCATCAGCGGTGCCCGGGTGAACGACTTACTGATGTACGCCGCTCCGTCTTGGATACCCCATGTACCTCGCACCGCGTCCCAACCCCGACCGGGTTCATCGGAACCAAGGGTTTCCAGGCTGTCCGGCCGGGTGAAGGAGTCGAAAAATCGAACGACACCGGGTTGCGGAATCGTCGTGTCGACCGTTGGCGACACCGACGAACCAGTGGCCACCGCAGTCGAAGTCGGCACCGAAGCGGCGCCGTCGGTCACGCCGTACCGGGCAGCCTCCCAGACTCCCGCCATGATAACGAGCGCCATCAGCCCAACCCCAACCGCCGTGCGCGTCGAGATCTGCCACCCCCGCGACAGGGGTTTTTGGCCGATCCCGGGCACCGCCGCCTCGTCCACGGTCACGTGTCCCGAGGTGAAGGTGTGCGGTTATCGGTGGCTTCGAACCGTTCTGGAAGCGTCGGCACTGTCTCGAACTCTAATCGACCTGTTGCAACAGAACGATCTCGCAGTCACGCACGCCACGAAGCAGATCTTGCCCGGCGATCTCAACAGCGACGGACGCCAGGACGGCCGGTCCTATTCCGCGACCACCGGTTGTCCGACGGTCAGACCCGAGATGCACAAACGAATGCCGGGAGTGTCGACTCGCAACTGCACCACCGATCCGGATCCATCGAAGGCAGCGAAGTACCCGCGGCTCGCCGATGCCGGCAAGGTGACGACGGTCTTCGAACGTGGTCCGTGTGCGACCTGAACGCGAAGATCGCGATCGGTACGGTAATCCAATCCGACGGTCCAGCGCCGCTCGGCGAGGCTCGAGTCGAGGGTGACGACGATCGGAGCAGTCGAGTCGGAACAGACTTCGCCGGTCCGCTCCAGATCGGAGCTTCCGACCCCGTCTATCCGACCGCGCACCACCCGGCCATCGGGCTCGACTCGATACAGCGTGTGAACGATGTCGGCTACCGCGGGGGCACCGGCGAACGCCGGCAACAGGTACGACAAGTTATTCCGGGGAGCGAACAGGCGGGTCAGAGCCTGTTCGGAAGCCTGCTCGTCGAGCAGTACGACAGGTGGGGGCAGCTCGCTGGCCGAGTCGACCAGCCGCTCAAAGTACGCCGCACCGGTCATGCGATCGGTGTGGCTCAGGAACCGGGCGGTCGAGATGCCACCCGAACACAGCAGCGCGACCGTGCCAATCACCATTGCGCTCCCAGACCGCCTCGACAACGGGCGCGCTTGACGAGTCGCCGGATCCCACGGGAGTCCGAGCATGGTCATCCCAATGGCCAAGGTCGCGGTGATCACGGTGTCGGAGCCGTAGTAGGCGTGGGCGAGCAACTGTTCACCGAAGGCGCCGAGGCGATACCGGCTGATCAACAGGAGGGTGACCGAGAGGTGCAATGCCACCAGCGCCCACGCCTTGATCGCCCGGGGAACCCAGACGCAGACGGCCACGATGGCCAGGAGCATCGCGTAGCGGGTGATGAACACACCCACCCTCGGGGTGTCTACCAGGGGAAACCCGCTGGAACGGCCTTGCCACCGCCAAGGTCCCCCGACTAGGGATGGTACGAAGGCCGAAAAGACCAGGCGGGTGGCGCCTCGACGGACCACTTCACTTGACACGGCTCGCCCGGCCTCCGGCGGGATGAACAGGTAGATCGAGCCATAGGCGATAGCAACGATCCATGTCAGCGACAATCCCCGCCATTGGCGGACCAACCGAGCCCGAAGCGTTGGCGCGGCAGTTGGTGTCACCGGGTACAGCAGCACAAACAGCGTCACGATGCCCGCAACAACCAACCCTTTCTCGAAGAACAACAGAATGGCCGCCAACGTCGCAGCGGGTGCCACCCACGCCCGGCCCCGGCGATCTACTGCTCGCTGAGTCAGCAACAACATCGCCGGAAACCCGACCTGCAGCGGGACATAGTTCAACGACGCCGACCAGTAAGTCAGCGCAGTCATCGTGAGGCTCGACGCCGTATAGACCGCGAAGACGACCACGCTTCCAGGGCGCCGCCCGAACAATGACCGAATCAACCGCCAGGTCAGCAACGACGCCGCAAGCTGCAGCATGAGGCGAAACCCGCTCGACAGCAACCAACTCGACGGGGTCAGACGTTGTTGAAACCACGCAACCAAAAAGCCACCCGAAAAGGCATGGCCTGCGTATCGCTGGAAGACGTAGCCAACCGTCAGGCCGGATCGCTCGGCCGTCGCCAGGATGACAAAGTCATCCTGGGCGAACGACGACCGCAGGAGCGCCCACACCGTGATGCCCATCTGCACGGCAACGAGCGCGACTGCCGCGCGATCAACGGGCGATGCGGGGAGCTTCCAGCGAACTCGCTTGTTGACCGCCCGAGAGGCCCCTATCACCACCGGAAGAGCCTGGCACACGGCGACAACCCCAGATATCGCCGAACGAGTCAGCTGAGCTTCGCCACCGCCGCCAGGATCGTGTCGACGAACTCCGGGCGACAAATCGCCAAGTCCGGCAACAACACATCGCGCTGGTTGTAGACCAGCTGATCACCATTCAGGCGGGAGGCGTGGAGACCCGATGCCTGGACCACGGCGACCGGGGCGCAGGAGTCCCACTCGTACTGACCGCCGCCGTGGACGTACGCGTCCCCGAGGCCGAGAAGGACAGCAGTGGCCTTCGCCCCCGCGGAGCCCATCGGCACCAGAGTGGCTCCGAAGTGCTCGACCATCGCCGTCACCAACGCCGGCGGTCGAGTGCGGCTGGCCAGAATCCGCATCGGGCCGTCCGCCCGGGCGGGCAACGGCAACGGATCACCGGTGAACAGGGTGATGCCCTGAGCGGGTAGCGCCACCGCACCGACGACGGGCACGCCACCAACGCACAGGGCCACATGCACTGCCCAGTCGGTGCGGTCGATTTCGCCGAACTCACGGGTGCCGTCGAGCGGGTCGATGATCCACACCCGCTCGCAATCGAGCCGCTTGAAGTCGTCCTTGCCCTCCTCCGACAACACCGCGTCGCGAGGGAACCGGCGGGCCAGTTCGTCCATCAACAGCAGGTGCGCCGTGCGATCGCCGAGATCCTTCGTCTCCTTCTGATCCGCCCCGTCGCGCAGCCGCTCGCGCAGCTTCAACAGCACCGCGCCAGCTAGATCGGCCATTTCCGCCGCATGTTCGTGTTCGGACGTCATCAGCCCTCCTCGGGCACGGTCGAGAGGGAAATCAGTTCGAGAACTCGTTCGGCCATCGCCGTCGGCCCACCATCGGTCGGAATCAGCCGCAGCTCGGGGGACGTCGGAGCCTCGTACGGGTCGTCGATACCGGTGAACCCCTTGATCTCGCCGGCGCGGGCCTTCTTGTACAAACCCTTCGGATCCCGCTCCTCGCAGAGCGCAATCGGGGTGTCCACGAAGACCTCGGCGAAGGGGATGCCGGCGGCCTCGTGAATCGCCCGCGCCGCGTCGCGATCGGCCCGGTATGGACTGATCAACGGGACAAGGGCAACGACACCTGCGTCGGCCATCAGCCGGGCGACATGGGCCACTCGCCGCACGTTCTCGGTGCGGTCGCCGGCGGAAAACCCCAGGTCGCCGTTGAGGCCGTGGCGGACGTTGTCGCCATCGAGCACATAGACCGGGCGCCCGGCGGCGAGCAACCACTTCTCAACTTCACAGGCGACGGTCGATTTACCGGCACCCGAGAGGCCCGTCAGCCACACCGTCATCCCAGCGCCGCCAAGTGCGACCGCCCGTTCGTAGCGCGAGACCAGACCCGGATGCCAGACGATGTTCGCGGCCGCAGGAACGCTCATCCCTTCCACCCGGGGGCTGCGCCCCCGAACCCCATCGTCCGCCGATTCGCTGGCGCTCGGTCGGCTGACATTCGGTGCGCTCATCCGCTGGCCGGGCCGATGATCATGCCGGCGCCGACGGTGGCCATGGTCGCCTCGTCGATGAGGATGAAGCTGCCGGTGTTGCGGTTGCGGCGGTACTCGTCGAAGAACAACGGGGCCGTCGTGCGCAGGGTGACCCGGCCAATGTCGTTGAGCCCGAACGCCTCGACGCCCTCCTCGCGGTGGAGGGTGTTGATGTCGAGGCGGTAGTGCAGGTCTTTGACCAGGCACCGGGCCGAGTTGGTGGTGTGCTTGATAGCCAGCTTGGCCCCGGCGGCGAGCTTGGACCGCTCCGTCATCCAGCAGACCATCGCGTCGATGTCCTGGCCGACGTTCGGACGATTGTTCGGGCGGCAGAGCATGTCACCGCGGCTGATATCGAGGTCGTCCTCCAAGCGGATCGTCACCGAGTCATGCGGACGGGCTTCGTTGACCGGGCCGTCGAATGTCTCGACGGCGGCGATCTTCGAGGTAAAGCCCGACGGCAGCACCATCACCTCGTCGCCGACGCTGAACGTGCCACCGACCACGGTGCCCGCGAGACCCCGATAGTCGTGGTACTCGTCGTTGTACGGCCGCAGGATGTACTGCACCGGGAACCGGGCGTCGATCAGGTTGCGGTCGCTGGCAATGTGCAAGTGCTCCATGTGATAGAGCAGCGACGACCCCTTGTACCACGGCATATTCTCCGAACGCTCGACGACGTTGTCGCCGTTGAGGGCCGAGATCGGGATGAACGTGACGTCCGGAACATCGAGTTTGCGGGCGAACGCGCTGAACTCGTCGACCAGATTCTCGAAGACCTCCTCGGAGTAATCGACGAGGTCCATCTTGTTGATGCACACCACGATGTGGGGGATACGCAGCAGCGACGCGAGAAACGAATGGCGCTTGGACTGCTCGACGATGCCGTGGCGGGCGTCGACCAGGATCAGGGCGAGGTCGGCCGTCGACGCCCCGGTCACCATGTTGCGGGTGTACTGAATATGCCCCGGGGTGTCGGCGATGATGAACTTGCGGTCGGGGGTGGCGAAGTAGCGGTAGGCGACATCGATGGTGATGCCCTGCTCGCGCTCGGCCCGCAGGCCGTCGGTGAGCAACGCCAGGTTCACGTACTCGGAACCCATCGCCGTCGAGGTGCGCTCGACGGCCTCCATCTGGTCCTCGAAGATCGACTTGGAGTCGTACAGGAGCCGCCCGATGAGGGTCGATTTGCCGTCGTCAACCGAGCCGGCGGTGGCGAAACGAAGCAGTTCCATCAGAAATACCCAACCTTCTTGCGATCTTCCATGCCGGCCTCGGACACGCGATCGTCGGCGCGAGTGGCACCCCGCTCGGTGATCCGCGATGCGGCGACTTCTTCGATGACCTGCTCGACGGTCGACGCCGTTGACTCGACCGCTCCGGTGCACGACGCGTCTCCAACGGTGCGGAACCGCACGGTGCGCTCCTCGATCACTTCGTTGGCCATCGGCGTGACGTAGCGCGTATCGGCGAGCCACATGCCGTCGCGGTTGAACACCCTACGCTGGTGGGCGTAGTAGATCGACGGGATCTCGATGCCTTCGTCGGCGATGTACTGCCAGATGTCGAGTTCGGTCCAGTTCGAAATGGGGAACACCCGGATGTGCTCACCCTGACGGATGCGGCCGTTGAACAGGCTCCACAACTCGGGGCGCTGGTTCTTGGGGTCCCACTGTCCGAATTCGTCACGGAACGAGTAGACCCGCTCCTTGGCGCGGGCTTTGTCCTCGTCACGACGGGCGCCACCGAAGACGGCGTCAAACCGACCTTCTTCAATGGTGCGCAGCAGGGTCGCGGTCTGCAGACGGTTGCGGCTGGCGCGCGGCCCGGTCTCTTCGACCGACCGGCCGGCGTCGATGTCGTCTTGCACCGAGCCGACGACGAGGCGAACACCCAACTCAGCCGAGCGGCGGTCGCGGAACTCGATGACCTCGTCGAAGTTGTGGCCGGTATCAACATGCACCAGCGGGAACGGGATCTTGCACGGCCAGAACGCCTTCTCGGCCAGGCGGAGCATGACAATGGAGTCCTTGCCGCTCGAGAACAACATGCCCGGGCGCTCAAACTCGGCAGCGACCTCGCGCATGATGTGGATGGACTCGGATTCCAGGGCCTTGAGATGCGATTGCGCCTCGGATGTTTTCGCGCTGCTCACGCGGCACCTTCCCTCTACGTGATCGTGATGATCTGGATTCTTGACAAACTCGACTTTGTCCACCAACTTTACCAACATTGTCGACATAGTTGACAACAGGTCATTGGCGTTGGGTCAACGGGCCCAGCGTAGATCGCTCGGTGGCGGCGAACTACGCGGTGACGGGACGGTGGAGGTGGCGGTGGCGACGGCCGGACGGTGAACTACAACACGTGGCGATTTGGAACCTGAAGTTCCTAAAGATCAGCCCGTTGGTGCCGTTCCGAGGTTGGTCGTGGCGTCGTAGGCCGCCGCCAACCGTCGCACGTGGTCGGGAAGCTGACCATCGGCGAGATCGGCAATGGTCACTCGTTCGAACACGTCACGCAACGACACCCGCATCGCCTTCCACACGTCGACCAGCGCGCTGGCCGCCCCGGGATACTCTGCGTCGCTCAGGCTCAGATCGTGCACCGTGGCAATCGGACCTTCGAGCGCACGGAACACATCGGCCAAGGCGATCTCGTTGGCCGGTCGAGCCAGGGTGTAACCGCCGTCGGCCCCGCGCTGGCTCCGAACGACGTGCTGCGAACGCAGATCGCCGAGGATGTCGAGTAGGAAACGCACCGGGATGTCTTGCGCTTCGGCAATCCGGTCGGCCTTCACCGGACCGTCGCCGCCGAGCGCGGCAAGCTGGGCCAAGGCCCGAATGCCGTAGTCCACCCTCGCCGAAACACGCACGGGGTGCAGTCTGCCGGGTTTGGACAGTGCTACGGGCACCGAGGGTGACCGCCGTCGGATCGGCCCGACTCGGCGGCCCTGCTCGCGATGCACGCGGCGATCAGCTCGAGGCGCTGCCGTATCGGCGAAGTCCCCGGTGGAAGAACCACCGCGAGAGTCCGACGAAACCCACCGCCACTGCCCCAGCGACCACCACCGTGCCGCGGGTCAGCCGACCGGTGAGCGCCTCGGCCGGGACGGAAATGGCGAAGGCCAGCGGGACCAGGAATGTCAGCCCAGCGCGCATCCAGCCCGGATAGATACCGACGGGATACTGGCCGGCGCGTAGCAACCCGCCGAACAGTTCTTCAACCTCATGCATCCGTACCAGCCAGAACGCGCAGGTGGCGAGCATCAACCAAAAGCAGTAGATGATGACCAGGCCGACGACAAGCATGACCACGAAGGTCAGCACCGACCCCAGCGAGACCCGGCGTTCGAACCGCAGCGTAGCGATGACGATCAGCACGGCACCCAGGACCACGTCGATGACCTGCCAGATCTCGACCTGCCGCACGCTGACGAGCGTCTGGGCATCGGCGGGTTTCGTGAGCAGGTGATCGAGCTTGCCATCACGGATCTCGCCGATCAGCCGAGTCATGTTGGGCTGGATGAAGGCGCGGATCACCCCGTTGACCAAGGTAAAGACTCCCATCACGGCGAGGAGCTCGGACTTGGTCCACCCGCCGAGGGTGTCGGTGCGGTCGAAGACGATTGCCAACACCACGAGCGATGTCGCCAGTGTCAGCAACGACTGCAGCAACTGGACAAAGAAATTCACCCGGTACTGCAGTTCGTTCATGATTCCCAGGCGCAGAAACCGACCGGCCAGGCTGCTCATTCCAGCGCTCATGTCAGCCGCCAACCGCGCCGAATCGACGCACGCCGCGCCGCCACACCACCGCAACCAGCCCGGCGCCCGCGCCGATCCACAACGCCTGCATCAAGAGTCCGACGATCAACTCTCGCGAGGTAACCGGGCCAACAAGCGCAGTGATCGGATAGCCGAATGTCCAGCGAAACGGAAAGACCCACGACACCAACTGCACCCACTCGGGCATCAGCGTCATCGGCACCAAGCGGCCCGAGAGCAGCAGTTCGGCGAGAAAGTACGCCTCGAAGATGGCGCCGATCCGAGTCGTCCAGAACGTGATCATTCCCAGCACCCACAGGAGCAGGGAGCGGATGAGGTAGGCCCCCCAGATGGCGATACAGAACACGATTACCTGGCCGGCGTTGGGCGACAGCGACGGGCGAAAGATCACCGCCAAGACCGCGGCGATCGGCAGCCACAGCGCGATCACCGTCACTTTGGTACCGGCGAACTCCGCGAGATCGTGATGAATCGGGTGGATCGGGCGCATCAGATTCATCGACAACGTGCCTTCACGAATCCGTTCCTCCCAACCGAACGGGGTGAACACGACGTTGATGTTCCGCACCAGTGTCCACACGATGTAGTAGGCGGCGAAGGTTCCTGCGGTAAACCCTTCGACGCGTCCGCCATTGCTGCGAGCGATACTCGACCACACGACGAGATAGATCACCGGTTCGGCGACCATCCCGATCATGTAGAAGTAGGCCGCGGTGCGGTACTGCAACTGGTTGACCATCCCGATGCGGGCGGCGGCAACGTAAAATTGAAACATCAGGTATGCCCGGCGGCGAACACTGCGGCGATCACATCGTCGATCGGCGGATCCTCGATCGTCAGATCGTCGACATCATTGGCAGCC
>JANNNL010000332.1:0-5896 GCA_031398525.1 Actinomycetes bacterium
GGTGGCGGTTGAAGAGGCGGCCAAGCTCCATGCCGAGGCCGAGCGGCTGAAGGTCGCCGGCGACCGCCGTCGCGAACGGGCTCGCGTCGCAGAACACGACCGTGATCGCGCTCGACACGAATTGGCTGGTGCCGCCGAGCGAATTGCCGACCTTGAGCGCCTGCTCGACAACGCGTTGGCGGCCCGACAGTCGGCGGAGGCCAAGGTCGGCTCGGCTGCGGCGTCTCGTCACCCAACGATCGAGGCGCCGCCGGTGGTCGTGTCCCCCGTAGCTCTGGCTGAGCCGACGTCGGTGACACCGGCAACGCCGGCGATCAACGACGCCTGGTTGGCGGCCGGCTCGACGTTGGCGGGGCGGCTCACCGATGCGGCCGCCGCCCTTGCGTTGCTCGGTGCCGACTTGGCCTCGGCCCTCAAGACATTTGGGGGAACCCCAGCCTTGACGCCCACGGCCCCCGGCGCGGCTCGTGCTGTCCGCCGCCCGCCTCCACCACCGGGCGGTGCGGTGTTTCCGCCGAGCGGCGTCACTCCGCTGCCGGGTCGTCGGGCTGGTCGTGATGGCAGTGGAAGTGGGAAACGTCAGCCGATGGCGATTCCCGGTGGGCTCCTCGATGATTCAGCCGAGGTCGCTTTCCATCTGATTCGCCAGCCTGGCGTCGTCACGATCGTCGACGGCTACAACCTCGCCAAGCTGGGATGGCCCGATCTGGCCCTTGTCGACCAGCGCGAATGCTGCCTTGACGGCATCGAAGACCTGGTCAGACGCTATGGGATTCGATGCAATGTGGTGTTCGACGGGGCCAGCATCGTCGGAGTGGGGAGTGGGCGGCGGCTGGTACGAGTGACCTTCACCCCGACCGGTGTCTCGGCCGACGACGAGATCCGCGGCCTGGTACGTGAGCTGCCCGCCGACCAGTCGATCGTGGTCGTCACCAACGACCGCGAGATCGTGGGTGGCGTCCGCTCGGTGGGAGCCAACGTGGTGAGCTCGGAGCAGTTGCTGGCGGTCATCCGGCGCGCGCCGCGGTGAACCAGCCGCCAGGCCCGTTGGCTACCCGAGTGAGCCGACCCACGTTGCGACGACCTCGTTGAACATGTCGGATTGTTCCAGCATTGGGCAATGACCCGACTCCTCGAACACCACCAACTCCGCGTGAGGAACGTGATTGCGAATCCATTCACCGTTGGCGACGGCGATGAGTTTCTCGTCTCGGCCCCACGTCAGCAGCGTCGGGAGTTGTAGACCGTCGAGCACCGTACGGCCATCGGGAAGTGTTTGGCTCAACAGGATCGCGGTTTGTGTCGTCGGTGTGACTCGCATCGTGACGTCGATCCAGTCGCTAAGATCGGCTCGCTCGATGCAGAACATCGCCGGAATGAACTCTTCCCATGCGTCGAGCGGCGCCTCCTGCAGGTGGGTGCAGAAGTCGCCTAGCTCATCCATCGTCAGCACTCCGAGTGACCAGTCATCGCGTTTGAGATCGCTCGGACCCTGCGATATAACGATCTGCCCCGCCAGTCGATCAGTTCCGAACTGCGCGATGTACTGCCAGATCACGATCGATCCCATCGACCAGCCGGCCAACACGACATCGGAAAGGTCGAGTTGCTCCAGCAGGAATCGCACGTCACGGGCGTACTGCGCCACGGTGTGGCCGTGCGTGCAGTCGGGCGAAGCACCGTGCCCCCGAAAGTCGAGCGCAATCACCCGATGATTCGCAGCAAGCGGCGAGATGTTGTGACGGAAGTATTCACGCGACATGCACACGCCGTGCAGCAGCACAATGGTTCGTCCCGTTCCGGTGTCGATGTAGTCCAGAACGGCACCGTCCGGTGTGGTCAGCGTCGGCATCAGGCCAGACCCCTCTCGCTCCCAAGAACGAACACCTCGGCCTCGGGGAACAGCAAACTAATCGCATCACGCGGCTGGGCGAACAGTCGGGGACGTCGCACGCAGCGAGCGCTCCACCTGCTCGTTGTCGGTTCCGAGCAGTGGTTGGCGGTGATCGGAAGCTAGAAACGGCGGCATGGATCGTCGGACATTTCTTGCGTCGGTCGCCGGTGGCGCTGCGGCTATCGTGACGGGCTGCGGGTCGACCGAATCGATCGCCGAGACGGATCCGGACGGGCAGATTCAGCCGAGCGAGCCGTCGACGGCGGTGACATTGGCGTCGTCGAACCCGAAGCCGCAGACCGCATCACAGGCGGTGCCGCGTCCGCTGGCGATGGTGCGAACTTCGTGGTCGACTGACCCGTGGGCGGGGGGTTCGTACACGTTTTTGCCCGTGGGCTCTGACCCGTCGGTACGTGACGCATTGGCTGAGCCGGTGGCCGGCCGCCTATTCTTCGCCGGAGAAGCGACGTCGTTCGACGCCCCGAGCACGGTGCATGGTGCGCTGGCGTCGGGCCTTCGTGCTGCGTCCGAGATTGCCGCCGTTGCCTCGCCCGGTGAGTCTGTCGTGGTCATCGGCGCAGGCATTGCCGGCGTGACCGCGGCGCGTGGCCTGTCCGATCGGGGTTTCGACGTTCGGGTGATCGAGGCGCGTGACCGTACCGGCGGACGAATTGACACTCGGCGGCCCGCTGGTTGGCCGATCCCGATTGAGGGCGGTGCATCGTGGGTCCATGCAGCCGATTCGAGCGATCTCGCTGATCGATTGAGCGCCGTCAAGGTTGTGACGAAGCCGTTCGCGTACGACGTGGCGGTACTTGGTTCGAATGGTGATCGTGTCGAGCAGGACGAGGTAACCGCCCCAGCCAGGCAGGCTGTCGAGCGGGCGCTGGCATGGGCCGACAAGCAAGACGCCGATGTGTCTCTCGCCGCCGCAATTCGAGGAAGTGGCGAGGATCAACGGGTCGAGCCGGCGGCGTTGCGGGCATTCCTGAACGCGGAGATCGCGACCGAATATGGGGCGCCGATTGGGCAGATATCGGCATGGAACGCGCTGGACGAAGGTGTCGATGGTGACGATCTGATCGTGCTCGGCGGCTACGGGGGCCTGGTCGACTCGGCCGCCGAGGGACTGCGCATCGAGCTTTCTCGAGCGATCGTCAATGTTGCGTGGACCGAAGCCGAAGTGGTCCTGGCTGATGCGGCGGGCATGACAATCACGGCGGACCGTGTGGTGATCACGGTCCCTATCGGCGTACTGCGTACGACCGCGATTACGTTTACTCCGTCCCTGCCCGACGCCCACCGTCGGGCGATCGACGGCCTGCAGATGGGGCTCCTCGACAAGGTTTGGCTGCGATTCGAGCAGCCGTTTTGGCGCGTGACGACCGAGACCTGGACTCGGATTCCACCGACTCTCGGGGCGTCGCCGTATACCGAGTGGTACAACTTCGAGCCGCTGACCGGTCAACCGGTCCTGCTTGGACTGATCGGCGGTGAGGCAGCATTTGAGTGGGCCAAACGCTCCGATGCCGAGGTCATCGATGCCGCGATGGAGACACTTTCAGCCTTTGTCGCCGCCGGTTGGTAGCGCCCGCCGCCGCGTCGGGCGGTCACCTCGCGACGGCCTGGAGAAACCTTGACACAGGCTTCGTGCAGGATGAGCACATGAGTCTCGTGATCGATTGCGCCGACTGCTCCATGCGAGCCACCGATGTCTGTTCCGACTGTGTCGTTACCTTTGTGTGCGACCGCTCAGGTGACGAGGCCGTGGTGTTCGACCTGGCCGAGCAGCGGGCCGTGCGCCTGCTGTCGGGGGCGGGGCTGCTCCCCGAACTGCGCCATCGGCCCGTCGTCATGGTGCCGCTGCGGAGGTTTGGCTGATGGCGACCGCCGGTGCGCCGCTGATCCGGGTGGCATGGGCCGTCGGCCGCGGTACCGTCGCCTGCGATGCGCCGCCGCCGTCCGATCGATCCCGTCTGCCCGGCTTCGGCCGACGTATTGACGTTAGGGCGAGTGGCCGGGCTCGATGCCGTGGGTGTTGCCCCGGCATCGCCCATGTTGCGGGCCCGCCTGGCCCTGGAGGGCCGCAAGGCCGCGGGTCTCCACGCCGGTATGTCGTTCACCTACAAGAATCCCGAACGATCGACCGATCCCGGTCGTGCCGTAGCTGGGGCCGCGGCCGTCGTGGTCGGAGCCCGCCGGTACCAGCTCGAATCGCCGTCGCTGATCTCATCGATCGGTGTGTCGGGTGAGTCGCCTGGCCCGACGGCGGCGATTGCCCGTTATGCGTGGATCGATCACTACGCGCCATTGCGTGACTCGTTGAAGGTGGTCTCGACGTCGTTGCGAGAGCAGGGGTGGAAGACCGTCGTCCTGGCCGACGACAACTCCATCGTCGACCGGGAGATCGCCTGGCTGGCGGGCATTGGTTGGTTCGGGAAGAACGCCAATCTGTTGCTCCCCGGGGCCGGCAGTTGGTTTGTACTTGGCTGCGTGGTCACCAACGCTCCGTTGACCGTCAACGACACGCCCATGGCCGATGGGTGCGGCGGGTGCCGTCGATGCCTTGACGGTTGTCCGACCGGAGCGATCATCGCCCCCGGCGTGGTCGACGGGCATCGATGCCTGGCTTGGCTGCTGCAGAAGCCCGGCATTTTCCCCATCGAGTACCGCGCGGCGCTCGGCGGCCGGATCTATGGCTGCGACGACTGCCAAGAGGTGTGCCCGCCGAACGTCCGCTTCGGTCGCACCCGCGAATCGGTAGCCCAAGTTGTCGATCGGCTGAGCGTTCTCAATCTGCTGACCCTCGATGACCAGGAGCTTCTCGATCTGGTCGGTCGCTGGTACATCCACGATCGCCAGCCCCGGTGGGTGCGGCGCAACGCGCTGGTCGTGCTCGGCAATTCCGGCGACGGTCACGATGCTCGTACCGTGCAGCTGATGTCTCGCTATCTCGCGGACGCCGACCCGATGCTGCGGGCTCACGCCACCTGGACTGCTCGCCGCCTCGGACGCGACGACATGCTGCCGATCGACGATGACGACCCGATGGTCCACGTCGAGCGGGAGCGCGAACTCGACATCGTGGCGCCGCAATGAAGCATTTGCTGGCGACCAACGATTTTCCACCCAAGATCGGCGGCATTCAGTCGCTGCTGTGGGAGTGGTGGCGTCGGCTACCGTACGAGTCGTTCAGCGTGTTGACCAGCCCGTATCGGGGCGACCGGGCGTGGGACGCCCAGCAGGCCTATCGGGTCGTCCGCACCCGCGAGCCGGTGCTGCTCCCGCATCCGTGGATGATTCGCCAGATCAACAACCTCGCCGCCGAGACCGGGGCCGAACTGGTTGTTCTTGATCCCGCCGTGCCCCTCGGGATTGTCGGGCCGTCGTTGAAGCTGCCGTATGCGGTGGTCGTGCACGGGGCCGAGGTCACTGTTCCGGGGAGGCTGCCCGTGTCGAAACAGGTGCTCGGCTACGTGTTGCGCGGTGCGGAGCACATCATCGCCGCCGGCGGCTACCCGGCCGCCGAGGCCGTTCAGGCGGCCGGTCGGGAATTGCCGATCACGGTGGTTCCCCCCGGCGTCGACACGACCCGCTTCCGTCCGCTGACCGCCGACCAACGAGCAGTCGCCCGCGACCGCCACGGCATCCCCCGGGATGCCCGCTTGGTGGTTGGGGTGAGCCGCCTGGTGCCGCGCAAGGGCTTTGATGTGGCGATTCGGGCGATTGCCCGGCTGGCCGCGAAGATGCCCGATCTCGTCTTGGCGATCAGTGGAGCGGGGCGCGAGCTCGAACGACTGCAAAAACTGGCGGTCGAGTTGGCCGCCCCCGTCCGATTCCTCGGCCGGGTCGACAACGACGACCTGCCGGGGCTGATCGGGTGCGCCGATGTGTTCACCATGCTCTGCCGCAACCGGTGGGGTGGTCTCGAGCAAGAGGGTTTCGGCATCGTGTTCGTCGAGGCGGCCGCTGCGGGTGTCGCGCAGATTGCCGGGCGTAGTG
>JANNNL010000369.1:0-5692 GCA_031398525.1 Actinomycetes bacterium
CACCCCACGCAACCACCCGCGTCGGATCGATGTTGAGCAATGATGCGTTCGCCCGCACCCACCGCACCGCGGCCTTGGCATCATGCAATTGGGCAGGGAACACCGCCTCGCCGCTCAGCCGGTAGTCGACCGTCACAATCGCGAAGCCCGCAGCCGCAACCCGTTCCAGTGCGGTCGGCTGCCACGGCTTGAACGCCCGCCCGAATCGTCGTCGCGTTCCAACCGACCATCCCCCGCCATGGAAATAGACGATCATCGGACTCGGGCTGGCCGACCGAGCGGGCAGATACAGATCGAGCTGCAGCGGTCGGAATCCCTCGACGCTCGCGTACTCGATGGCGTGGTACATCGTGATCCCGCCATCCAGGGCGAAACCCCGAGCGTCCAGAATCGGTGGCCACACCACGGCGTCAGCAGCCCAGGACCGGGCAAACTGCAAGCGTGAGATCATCCATAGTGTGAGCGGCTACGGAGCCCACCCGACGAACCCGGGCGGCGTTTGTCGAGGTCTGCTAACCAAATCTCGCCACGCTTCACGATTCGACCGGAAACAGTGCATCCCAATCCTCGTTGTCGTCACCGACGAATCCGGTGGCGGCAATGACGGTCCAAGACCGCTCACTCGACGTGCTCATACTCATTCATCATACTTCGCGGGGTCCGATGGCTCGATCAGCGCGCGACGAACAAAGGCCCGCTCGCTCTCGGTCAACGGTACGTCGGCAGTCATCGCCAAGCCGGCTGGGGACATCTTTGCTGCCGTCTTGCGGATGACTTCGCCCAACCGCTCAGGGGTCAGGCGACCGGCCAGCGAGTTCAGCTGTGTTTCGAGAAAGACCAGGCATGCCGCATCTTCTACGGCTTTCGTGGCCGCATCGGTCGCCAAGTCGTCGCGCCGGATGAGCGCCTGGACCCGGCCGATGACGGTCGCGTCATACCCGGAGGCGACCAGAAGACCCTCGACATCCGCTGCGTGGCGAGCCTTCTGGTCACGTCGCCAGCGCAGATAGCCGGGGCGGCCGTCGGGATACTCCGTTCGCGGGAGCTCCCACCTCCGCAGGTGATGGGCTCGCGCCGCAATTCTCAATGCGTCGTCGGCGTCGGGTTGGAGTCGCTGCACCCATTCATCGGCCAAGCGTCCGTGGGCCTGCGCCAACGGCAACTCGACGCCACGCACGACCACCGTGTTCGGATCGTCGGCGTTCGCCGTGTCGATCGCCGCCAACGCCTCGGCCAGCGACCCGCCCGTTGGGATACCGCTCAGACCGCACACTCCGACTCGCCGACCGCGGCCACGAACGGGCCGGTCTCGTCGTAGTCGGCGTAGAAGTCGGGGGCGTCCTCGGGAGTGGGGAACACGTCGAGTTCCTTCAAGGCCCGAGCGATGACGGTCGCCCCTCCCGAGCGGTCCATCCACGAGCGGAACGCCTCACCGGCGGTGCGCTCGTCGTTGAACCGGCGGATGACTCGCACCGCAGCCTCGGGAGCGGCCTTGGCGGGTAGACGGAGCGCCTTGTCACCGAAGTGGATCTGCTCCTGGCCGACATAGCCGCCGAGCAGCATCTGGTAGCCCGGGGCGGCCTTGCCGTGAGCGCGACGTTCGGCGCCCATGAAGCCGATGTCGGAGATGTGATGTTGGCCGCACGAGTTGGTGCAGCCCGAGATGTTGATTCGCACCCCGGGGACCTCGGCAAGTCCCTCTTCCTCCAGCCGGTCACCGATCGCCTTGGCCAAACCGCGGGACTGGGTGACGGCAATGTTGCAGGTGTCGGCACCGGGGCAGGCCACCACGTCACGGGCCAGTTCGGCCCCCGGCCGAGCCATCGAGATCGCTTCCAGGCGGGCATAGAGGACCGGCAACTGAGCCTCGGTCAGGCCGCGGAACACGACATTCTGGCGGTTCGAGAGGCGCACGTCAGCCCCGAGCTCGCGCTGGATCGAGGCCAGCGAGCGGAACTGCGAGGCCGTCACGTCACCGATGGCGGCATAGGCCACGGCAGAGACTGATCCGTTGGCCGCGCCCCGGATCACCGAGGTCGCCACCCAGCGGGAGTACGGGTCGGTCGGGGTCAGCATGACCGGAACGCCCTGACCAACGGCGGTTGCGTCGATGGTCGACGACTTGCCAGCGGGGGCGTCGCCATGCTTGGCGACGATCTCGGGGATACCGCCGGGCCACGACGACGAGGCCGGCAGGGTCTTGCGCACCTTCAGCACCCGGCGACGGACCTCGTCGATGCCGAGCTGATCGACTACCCACTTCATCCGGGCCCGCAGCTTGTTGTCGCGATTGCCGGTCTGGTCGAACACCCGCAGGGCCGCCTCGATCGTCGGCAGCAGATCTTCGCGAGCGGTGAACTCCTCGAGAGCCAGCGCTGGGTGCGGCGTCGCCCCCAAACCACCGGCGATGTAGATGCGGAACCCGGCCTCGGTCGAGCCATCCTCCAAGGTGCGAGTCACCGCAATGACCCCGACATCGTTGAACATCGCCTGGCCGCAGTCGGTGGCGCAGCCCGAGAAGTTCACCTTGAACTTGCGGGGCAACCGTTGGCCGAGCGGGTTGCGCACGAAATGTTGGAAGGTCGCTTCGGCCCACGCGGTGACGTCGAGCTGCTCATGGGGGCAGGCGCCGGCGAGATGGCAGGCCATCACGTTGCGCACCGTGTCGCCACAGGCTTCGCGAGAGGTCAACCCGACATCGGCCATCAGCCGCATCACCTCGGGCACCTTCGTCAGCTCGACGTAGTGCACCTGCACGTTCTGGCGAGTGGTGATATGCCCCCAACCTCGTGAGTACGTCTCGGCGATGTGGCCCATCAGGTCGAGTTGCTCAGGCGTGATCGTGCCCGCGGGCAGCTTGATGCGGACCATCTGGTTGGTGCCACCCTGGCGCTGACCGTAGATGCCGTTGTTGAGGCGCATCACCCGGAACACGTCTTCCTCGATTTCACCGGCGAGGTACTGCTCGATGGCTCGTTCGAAGCGCTCGATGTCGCGCTGCTGCTCGGCGTCGAGATCCCGCGGGGCGGGGATGACCGGGGTAACACCCATGATGGCCTCCTGGGAAATGTCGACGGATCGAATTCCGACTACTCCGATCAACTTTACAGTGAATCACCCAAGATGGCCACAGACCGGCCTCGATTACTCCCCCGGTTGCTCCCCGATCTCACGCAACGCGTCACGCAACGCCATCCGCAACCGACGGGCGTGCGCCGCACCCAAGTGGGCCACCAGGCCGTACCCGGGCCGCCCAACCTCCTCAACCGTCAACACCACGCGCGGCTCGGCGTCGTCATAGTCGTCGCTGATCGCCACCGCCCACGACAGTTGGGCGGCATCCTCGGCTCCCGGGGGAACATCGGCTGGGTCAAACGGGTAGTCGTCGATCGATCGGCGCATCCCCCCAGCGTGCCATGTTGCACCCATTGCGCGGCGCCCTCGATCCGCCCACGGCGGCGTGCAGTTTGTCGTCCTTGCTGTAGTGTAATTCGCATGACAAAGCAGTTGGCGGTGAGAGTCGATGACGAAGTGGCCGCAGAGATGGAGGTTCTCGTGGCACGCAATGAGTTCCCCAACGTGACCGAGATCGTCCGTGCAGCCCTTGACGAATTCCTCGAGCGGGCTCGTCGCCGGTACATCGGTCGCCAAATCGTCGCCGGGTACCAACGCGTACCGGTCGATGACCAACTCGATGACCTCCTTGAGGCGAGCAGCCGTGACCTCGCGGTATCGCTCGAACCGTGGAGCTGGGACGAATGAAACAAGGCGACATCTGGTTGCTCGAACGACCCGATCACGAAGCGCGCCCCGCACTGATCATCACCCGCGACGTCGCGATTCCCCTCTTGCGGCACATCACCGTCGTGCCGCTCACCCGAACTGCCCGAAACATCCCGTCCGAAGTCCGTCTGGGGCCGGCCGACGGCATCAGGGTGTCCAGCGTCGCCAGCTTCGACAACGTCATGACCGTGCTCAAGCCGTACCTCACGCTACGCCTCGGATCACTTGGCGATGAGCGCCGCCACGAGATGTGCTCAGCCATGCGAGCGATCACCGACTGCTGATCAGCATGCGTCCACGCAATGCTCGCCATCCCCGGCGGGCGACTTTCCACAGCATGACGACCACGACGACGCAAATGACCGCCAACACGCTGGCGACTCCTCCAGCGATCACCGGATAGACCATCGCCAACGTCACCACCGCGCCGACCAGGCCATCCTCACCAAGGCTGGCGATGATGTTTGTGAAGGGCTCGGGCGACAGATTGATCGCCAGCCGACTCGTTGCCTTGGCCGAGTGCCCGGTGAGGGCCAAGCCGACCGCCAACGCCATCGCCGCGGGCTTGCCCAACGACGCGCTGGCCATCGTGGTCGACAACGCGGCAGCAACTGTTGGGCGCACCAGCGTGTGGGCGATGTCCCACAGGTTGTCAAGGTAGGGCACCTTGTCGATAACGAACTCGATGATGAACATCACCGCGGCCGGGATCAGCACGATCGGGCGATGCAACGACGACGGGGTGTCTGCCCACCCGAGCCGGCCGGACACCCCGAGGACCAACACGGTCAGGTACGCATTGATCCCCGATGCCCACGAGGCCCCGAGCAGGGTGCCGAGTTCCATGTGGGCTGGTCAGCCTGCAGATCGCACGGCGGCGTAGGCGGCGTCGATCAGCGCGGCAGAGCGAACACCACCGATGATTCCAGCCTCCATCACGTTCATCATGTACGAAATGACCATCCGTCGCTCGGTGTCGACGATGACCATCGAGCCACCCCAGCCGCCCCAAAAACAGATGCGTCCCTCGGGGATGTACGGGGCGGTCTCGGGGACGGGCAGGCCGTAGCCGATGCCGAACCGCAGGGGAGCCATCAGCACCTGGTCGGGCCCGTAGGCCTGCTCGCGGAAGATCAACTCGATGGTCTGGGGTGACAACAACGTCACTCCGCCGAGCGTGCCGCCGTTGGCAACGACCGACTGGACGCGGGCCACCGATCGGGCGTTGCCGTGGCCGTTCGCCGCGCCGATATCGGCTCGACGCCACGCCTCGGTCGATGAGGTCGATGCCTCGGGAAGCGGACCGGTGAATGTCTTGACCAACACCGAATCGGAGTCGAGCAGGTCGAAATCGAACGGCAGTGGTGGGGGTGGGACGACGTTCGAGACTCGGTGGTCGTCCTCGGCCCGGCAGCCAATCTGGAAGTCGGCGCCGAGGGGACCGGCGACTTCCTCGGCAAAGAACTGCTTCAGCGATCGGCCGTCGACGCGCCGGATGACCTCGCCGACCAGGTGCCCCTGGTTCAGCGCGTGATATCCCGAGCCCGCACCGGGTTCCCACCATGGAGCCTGGGCGGCGAGCATCGAGGTCGACTTCTCCCAGTCGTAGATGTCGTCGACCTCGACGGGTTGCGCCCATCCCGAGACCCCCGACGTGTGCGACATCAGGTGGCGGACGAGCACATCCTGTTTGCCGTTGGCAGCGAACTCGGGCCAGTACTGAGCGACGGGCGCATCGACGTCGAGCAGGCCCCGATCGACCAGTACCAGCGCACACAACGAGGTCATCGTTTTGGTCGTCGACCAAACATTGGTGATCGTGTGCTCACCCCATGGCACGGTCTTGTCGACATCCGACCAACCCGACCACATGTCGACAACGAATTCACCCTCGATCGTCACCGCCACC
>JANNNL010000377.1:0-7078 GCA_031398525.1 Actinomycetes bacterium
CATGGAAACTAGGGGGGCTCCCGGGCTTGATTGTGGAGGCATATGATAATAACAAAGACTTGTATTTTATACTGACCAGGTTAACCTCGGTCTGTTCGACGACGAAACTGCCCTCGCCCGATTGCAAGGATTGGCTGGCGCTCATGCCCTCGGGCGGATCGGCACGGTCGCTGAGATCGCCGAGGCGGTCGAATACGTCGCCTGTGCCGAGTGGACCACCGGAGGCATCATCACCGTCGACGGCGGCCTCGCCCTCGGCGTGACCAACGCGTAAGCCCGCCGAGCCCAGGGAACGAGACAGGGATTCATGAGTCAGCCAACCATCCACACGATCACCAGTTACGACGAGGCCCGCGATGCGTATCGCCAGAAGGACTTGCGTCAAGCGCTCTACGACGCCGGAGAGGTGATCATGGCCGACGTGCTCGTCAACCTCCACGGCGACGATCACCGGGCTCGGCGACGGCTTGAAAATCGCCTGTTCAGTCGCTCCGTCGTCAACGTCTACGAACGCGAGCTGTTCCCGTCCGTGATCGCCGAGACCGTCGCTCCGCACGTCGCCATTGGGCGGGCTGAGCTGGTCAAACTCGGCCATCAGATGATGATGAACCTTGCCGCACAGACCGCCGGGGTTGATCGTCCTCTGGGTACTCCCGAAGAGACCTTCCGTCTCTACGACTACCTGATGCGCTTCATCGAGGGGGCCACGCTGGCCCACTACACCGGGGACCGCGACGCCAAGCGGGCCGAGGTCGCCGACAAACTTGCGGCGTTCGCGCAGGAGTTCGTCGAACCCTCGATCGCCCGCCGCCGGGCGCTTGGGGATGGGGCCCCGCATGACGTGCTCAGTGTGTTGTTGGCCAACAACGACAACCTCGACTTGCCGGCGGAGGTGATCGTGCGCGAGATCGCCTTCTATCTGTTAGCCGGCGCGCACACGTCGGCCACGGCGTTCACGCGGGTCTCGCACAACATCTTCAAATGGCTCGAACTTCATCCGGAAGATGCCGAGCGGGTGATCGTCGACCGATTGTTCGTGCAGCGCTGTACTCACGAGACGATCCGCTTGCAGCCGTCGAGCCCAACGGCGATGCGTTGGGCGTTGAGCGACGTGCACCTGAAGTCGGGTCGGGTGATCTCCGAAGGCGACAAGTTGGTCATCGATCTGCTCTCGGTCAATCGCGATACGACGGTGTTCGGCGCCGACGCCGCCAACTTCAACCCGCATCGCGCCACACCGCATGGCGTTGCCCCGTGGGGGCTGTCGTATGGGTCGGGGATGCATGCATGCATCGGCCAAGATCTCGCCTCGGGCGTCGCCTACGAGGGGGACGAGAACATGGACGCTCATCTGTTCGGTTTGGTCCCCCAGGCCGTGCAAGTGCTCTTCGACCACGGGGCCCACCCCGACCCGGACGACCGACCGGAACTCGACGAGTCGACAACCCGCCCATACTTCGGTCGCTACCCGATCGTGTTCGGCGCCGCCCGGCCCACGTCATGATCGACGTCCATGCCCATGTGGTGCTCGAAGGGGTGCTCGGCTGCGCCGGGGTCTATGGCCCCACCTTGACCGAAGGAGTCGACGGCGTCACCCGCTTCCGGGCTGGTGACTACGTGCTCGAAGGGGTCAAGTATCGCGACTCGCCGTTCATGGATGTCGATCGGCGCCTAGCGATGAACGACCATCTGGGCATCGAACTCCAGGTGCTCTCTCCCAACCCGATCACCTACTTCCATCACATCGAACCGGCCACCGCAACCGAATTCTGCCGATGGCACAACAACGAGATGGCCACCGTCGTCGCTGCCCACCCCGACCGGTTGCGGGGCTTTGCCCAACTCCCGATGCAAGACATCGACGCCGCCTGTTCCGAGCTGCGGCGGGCCGTGGGTAACTGCGGATTACTCGGCGCATACATCGGTACCGACTTCGGGGTGACGTTCGATGACGAACGACTCGACCCGCTGTGGGCCGCGGCGGTCGAACTGGATGTGCCGATCTTCATCCACCCCGCGCCCGCCGGCATCGACGGCCCGCTGCGCGACGATCGCATCCGCAAGTTCGACCTCGACCTGTCGTTGGGGTTCCTCTATGAGGAGACCTTGGCCGTTGCCTGCATCGTCTATGGCGGCGTGGTCGACCGCCACCCGGGTCTCGACCTGTGCTTCTCCCACGGTGGTGGGGCGGCGGCGTTCATGGCCGGCCGACTGGAACATCAGGGTCGAACGAGGCCGTGGGCGCGAGCGCGGTCGAATCCGGTCGACTTCGCCGCGGGCTTGCAGCGACTGTGGTTCGACCAGCACGTCCACGATGCCGACGGGTTAGGTCTGGTGGAGGGCAAGGTGGGGGTCGACCGGATGGTCGTCGGCACCAACCTGGCCGGCTGGGACGCACCCCACGACCCGGTCGAGATTCCCTATCGCCCCGAGTACGACGACAACGCCCGCCGACTCCTGCGCCTGACGTAACTTCATCGCCATGGCATTGTCGATCCTGATCTCGGGCGGCTCGTTGATTGATGGCACTGGTGTGGCGCCGCAACCCGCCACGGATGTGTTGTTGATCGGCGACGAAATCGTTGCCGTCGGCCCGACCGCGGCCGCCGCGTCACCGGCCGACGCAACGGTGATCGACGCCACGGGAATGACGGTGATGCCCGGTTTGATCGACGCCCACTGCCACTCGACGTTCGACGATGTGCAGTCCAATGACGAGCTGTTCTTCCACCGGCCCGCCGCGACGGCCGCGTTGATCACTGCGTTCAACCTGCCCAAGTTGCTGCGCGCCGGAGTCACGTCGTTCTTCGATCCCGACACGATCGACGGCATCGGGCCACAGGTGCGGGACGCCCTCGATGCCGGAGCGTTTCCCGGTCCGCGGATGGCAACCGGGGTACAGGCCCTCCTCACGTCGGTTGGCGGCACCGCCGGACGGTTGATCCCCGATGAGGGTCGGGTGGGCTACGCCGCGGTCGTCAACACCGTCGATGAGATGGTGACGATGACCCGTCGCCACATCAAGCAAGGAGCCGACTGGATCAAGATCCACGCCACCGGCTCGATCCCTCGGCGGCGGGGCGAGTTGCAGGTCTGGAAGCTCGACGAGATGCGCGCCGTCTGCGACACCGCCCACGAGTTGGGCACCCCCGTCACTGCCCACTGCCGCAATGCATCGTCGACCCGGGATGCGGCACGCGCCGGGGTCGACCTGATCCTCCACGCCTCGTTCATGGATGACGAGGGTCTTGACGCAGTCATCGAAGCCCAGACGGCGATCTGCCCGACGTTCACCTTCCTCGCCAATCTGGCCGATTTCGGCGACCGGGTCGGGGCCGGTGCGGGCATGACCGACATCTTCCGCGGCGAAATCCGGGCGACGGCGGCGATGGTGCGTCGCGCATACGACGCCGGGGTTCGGCTGCTGTGCGGCTCGGAAAGCGGATTCACGTTGACCCCCTATGGCCATTGGCATGCCCGCGAGATGGAGGTGTTCGTCGCCGAACTCGGGATCACGCCACTCGAAGCGATCACCTGTGCGACCAGGAACAACGCGTTCGCCATGCGCCTCGACGGCCGGCTCGGTGTGGTTGCCCCGAGCTATCTCGCCGATGTGCTCATCATTGACGGTGACCCCTCGGTTGACGTGCGGATACTGCAGGATCGATCCCGGTTGCAGGCGGTCATCTCTCGTGGGCGCGCCGTAGACCTCACTGCTCCCTGGCCGACTCGGGGGTCGATCGCCGGTGAGAAAGTTGCGAACTGGGCGGCCGATATCCTCACCTACGAGCGGGCCTATCTCGGCTGAAGTGATTCAGCTTGCCTAAAGGTTTGTGGGCTCTGCTTCCGCGATGGAGGGTACGGACTTCAGATCACCATCGACTTCTCGATGGGCCAAAGGAGTTTGTTCACATGGCAATGGCAAAGTACGCCGTAGCACCACGATGATTCGTCGACGACGGATCATCGGATCGACGCTGGCTCTCGCCGGTCTGGCTACGCTGGCTGTTCCCGCATCGTCGGCCCTCGCTCGCACCGCGGGAGGAGAGTCGGCCGGTGTCATCGACGACCTGCCGCAGGGTGACGAGCCAGTCGACCTCGACCCAAGCGACTTCACGCTCGATATCGACAATCCGTACTACCCGCTCGTGCCGGGAACGCGCCGGACATTTCGCGAGACGAACCCGGACGGTGAGGAAGTGACGATCGAGATGACCGTGACGACGCGGGTCAAGAAGCTTCCGCGCGGATTCAAGGCCCGCGAGGTGCGTGACACCGTGAGCATCGATGGCGAAATCGTGGAGGACACACGCGATTGGTACGCGCAGGATGAGGACGGCAACGTCTGATACTTCGGCGAGGAAACTGCAACGTTCGAGAACGGTGAAGTCGTCTCGCGCGACGGGTCATTCGAGGCCTTCGCCGATGGTGCACTGCCGGGCATCATGATGCCGGCCGAACCCGCTCCGGGGATGAAGTATCGCTTGGAGTACCACGACGGGGATGCCGAGGACAACAGCGAGGTCTTCAGTGTTTCGGAATTCGTCGAGGGACCGACGGGCTTGTACCGCAACGTGGTGTTGACCAAGGACACGAGCGCCCTGGAGCCCGATGTTTTGCAATACAAGTTCTACGCCAGCGGCGTCGGACCGATCCTGACGCTCGACATCTCGGGCGGATCGGGCCGTGAGGAATTGGTCAAGATCGACCAGGTTGGTCCCACGGCGGGTCTCGGACCTCTCGGCCGACCGTAGCCCGCAGAACGTCTCGACTGGACGTGCAGCCGCCTGATTGTTCGCCAGCGGGCTTGGTGCGCGTCTGACGTCACTCCGACTACCGTTTCGATGTGTGGCAGGCCAACCGTTTGGTCCGCCACACATCGAGCGAACTCATCAGGCGAGGTATTCACCCATGGACCTAGGAATCGTCGGTCGTCGAGCGGCGGTGGCAGCAGCATCGGAAGGACTCGGATTTGCGACGGCAGCTGCGTTGCGCGAGGCCGGAGTGGCGGTGGCGATATGTGGGCGTGATACCGCCAAGGTGACCGCCGCCGCGAACCGCATTGGTGCGGTGGCGATCGTGCTCGATGTCGGCGGCGACGCCGGGGGTCGTTCGTTCGTGGCGCAGGCCGCCGCTGGGCTCGGCGGACCGATCGACATCCTCGTCCCCAACGCCGGCGGGCCGCCGATGGGGGGCATCGAGATCGTCGACGCCGACTCGGTGACCGCCGCGTTGGAGCTGAATCTGCACTCGACGATCGGCATGTGCGCCGCAGCGGTGGGGCACATGCGTGAGCAGCGATGGGGGCGGATAGTGGCGATCACCTCGATCACGGCCCGCCAGCCGATCCCGGCAATCGCCCTGTCGAACATCACCCGCCCCGCGGTCACCGGCTACCTCAAGACCCTGGCCCTCGCCGTGGCCGCTGACGGCGTCACCGTCAACTCGGTGCAGCCCGGGCTCCACGCGACCGCCCGCATGGGTGGAGCCGACCCGACCACCCTCGCTCCACCCGCCGGGGTTCCTGCCGGGAAGTGGGGCCGGGCCGAGGATTTCGGCCGGGTCGCTGCGTTCTTGTGCTCTGAGTCCGCTCGCTACGTCACCGGCGTCGGGCTGCCGATCGACGGCGGGATGATGAGCGCCCTTCAATAAATCGTTTGCCAACCGGTAACGGGCTGGCTACGTTCGAAGTCACGTTGCGATGCGCGTTGGCGCGGAAAGGAGGTCCAGTGAAATGACTGTCGACCTCTGCTCCCGCGCCCCTGAACGCCACTGACGGCACCGGCAGACCTGCTCGGTGTCATTCGCATCGAGGAGAACCTCTCATGGCTGCATCCCGCAGCACCCGTCGAACCCGCTTCGACGATGACGGTTGGGAGCCGTCAGACCCCTTCCACATTGACTTCACCATCGACGACCACCGCGACGCCCAAGACGCGGCCGATTCTGTCGCCGATGAACCTGCCCATTTCGACGACGCCGACCTGATCGAGCCCGCCTGGTCGACCTATGTCGACGCCACCCGGGGCCCCGGCCCCGTACCGGAGTGGGTGATCACCGACGCCCGTGCCATCGACACCGACCATGGGGTGCTCAAAACCGGCAAGGAGGCTGATGTGTCGTTGATCGAGCGGATCGCCCCCGACGGTCGACGAAGCCTGCTCGCCGCCAAGCGCTACCGAAGTTCGGAGCACCGCATGTTTCATCGTGACGCGGGCTATATCGAAGGCCGCCGCGTACGACGGAGTCGCGAGATGCGGGCGATGGCCACCCGCACCGCGTTCGGCCGAGATCTGCTCGCCGGTCAGTGGGCTCACGCCGAGTTCGCCGTGCTGTCTCGACTGTGGCAGGTCGGTGCAGCGGTGCCGTACCCGGTGCAGTTGATCGGCACCGAGCTGATCATGGAGTTCGTCGGCTCAACCGACGGTCAGGCGGCCCCCCGACTGGCCCAGATCCGCCCCGAGCCGCGGTTGGCCGCCCACCTCTATGACGAGATGGTGCGGGTACTCGGCGCCCTTGCCGACGCCGGGCTCGCCCACGGCGACCTGTCGCCCTACAACGTGCTCGTCGACGGCGAACGCCTCGTGCTGATCGACCTTCCCCAGGCCGTCGATCTGGTCGGGAACCCACAGGGCTTCGAATACCTCCACCGGGACTGCGTCAACATCACCGGCTGGTTCGCTCGCCACGGGGTGGCCGACGCGACGGCCGACGACCTGTATCACCAGCTCATCCGCAGTATTCCAGGTGTCGGGTGACACGGTTCGCTCCCACGTCCAGGTCCGCTAGAGTGGTTTGCCGTCGTCGAACCATCGATGGTCAGCCGTCGAGTTTGGGAGCGCCCTTCACCGCGCTAGGATTGACGTCCTTGTGCCGGGAGCCCCCGTGCGCGTCCGATCCTTGACACCCCTCATCACGCAAACGGAGCAGTCGTCCAATGTCCAAGGCAAAGTTCGAGCGGAATAAGCCGCATGTGAATATCGGCACTATGGGTCATATTGACCATGGTAAGACGACGTTGACGGCGGCGATTTCGAAGACGTTGGCGGGTAAGGGTCTGGCGACGTATACGCCGTTT
>JANNNL010000435.1:0-5806 GCA_031398525.1 Actinomycetes bacterium
AGGCCTACGACCTGGTCGTCAACAAGCTCTGATGAATGGCACCGGCCGCCGGGTCGTTGTCACCGGCATTGGTGTCGTTGCCCCGTGCGGGATCGGCAAGGACGCATTCTGGACGGGTCTCCTCGGTCCGGCGTGGACCGCCGGCAATGTAACTCGCATCGCCGATTGGGATCCGTCACCGTGGTTTGATAGCCCCAAAGACGCTCGGCGCGCCGACGCAGTGCAGCAATTTGCTCTCGCGGCGGCTGCCGAGGCGATGACCGAGGCCGGTGAGTTCACCGCGCCTGCTCACCGCCGCGGCACGATCTTTGCCACGGGCGTCGGAGGGCTTGGCACCCTTGAAGAGCAGATGGAGATTCGGCTGACGAAGGGCGAGCGGCGGGTCTCACCATTCCTCGTACCGATGATGATGCCGAATGCCGCCGGAGCGTCGATCTCGATGCGCTATGGCCTGAAAGGCCCGAACGAGACCGTGTGTACCGCGTGCGCGGCGTCGACCCATGCTTTGGGCTATGCAGCCCGAACGATTGCCTGGGGACTCGCCGATGTGGTCGTTTCCGGAGGCTCCGAGGCGGCCGCCACGCCGACGTCGATTGCCAGTTTCGGCAACATGACTGCGCTCTCAACGTCGGGAAGGTCCATACCGTTCGACGCTGCTCGTGACGGCTTCGTGCTAGGCGAGGGGGCGGGAGTGCTCGTCCTCGAGGAGCGGGAGATGGCCATCGCCCGTGGCGCCAAGATCTACGGGGAGATCGTCGGGGCGGGCAGCAATGCGGATGCTCACCACATCACTGCGCCGTCTCCCGGCGGGGTCGGGGCGATTGCCTGTATGGAGTTGGCGCTGGCCGACGCCGGGCTCTTACCCTCGGATATCCGCCAGATCAACGCTCACGGCACGTCGACGCCACTCAACGACGCAGCCGAGGCCGAAGCCGTCGCCAAGGTATTCGGCGCATCGTGCCCCCCGATGGTCTCGACCAAGGGGGTAACCGGTCATGCACTCGGCGCCGCAGGGGCGCTGGAGGCCGTTGCCGTGCTGCTGTCGATGCAGCACCGTCTCATTCCGCCGACCGCCGGAACCACTGAACTCGGCGAGGGAATGATGGTGGACCTGGTGACGGGTGTGCCCCGACCGTGGGAGCCGGGCCCGACGATCTCGAACAACTTCGGGTTCGGCGGCCACAACGGCTCAATCATCTTCAGCCCGTTCTGAATTTCTCGGGCCGGGCCGGGCGTTAGGCGGCGGCGAGCCAGCCGCGAGATGTAGCGACCAAGGTGCACTCGGGGCAAGGTCGCGCCACCCGGGCTGACCAGGCGGGTACGGCGTAGCCATGGGTCAAGGCGAGTTCGACGAGACCGTCGTAGTCGGTGGCGTCGGCACCCAGGGCAACAAGGTGATCAATGAGGTCACCGTTCCAGTCGCAGGTGAGCGACGCATGGGCGATGTTGGGATCGTAGAGGTCGAGGATGACGTGGCGCTTGAGCATGGTTACATCATGGTCAAGGGGTGTGTCAGAGTTTCATGATGCGTTCGGCACAACGCTCCGCGCGAATTCACGCGCTCCAGGTAGCACTACTTGTCTGCCAGGACGAAGAGCAGTTCACATTCGCAGGCGACGTCGCCATTGAGCATGGCTTTGCCACTCCCTTTCCCCGCACGGGCCGAAACACGACTCAGCTCGGCCGTGAGGACCAGAGTGTCGCCCGGACCGACCTGTCGACGGAAGCGCCCACCATCGAGCCCGCCGAAGAGCGGAAGCTTGCCGGCAAAACGAGGGTCGGCCAATACAGCGATGGCACCCACTTGGGCGATCGCCTCACACATCAGGACCCCCGGGAGGGTCGGGCGACCCGGAAAGTGCCCCGGGAAGAACCACTCATCGCCGGTCAGCGTCCACAACCCGGCTGCGGAATGGCCGGGCTCAAGCGCAGTCAGCGAATCGACGAATAGAAACGGTGGACGGTGCGGGAGCAGGGACTCGGGGCCTGGTAGCTCTCTCACAGGGCGACCGCCCCGATGAGGCGAGGGGCAGCAGATGTGGAGTCACCGATCGAAAGCACGTTCCGACGTTAGTCGGCAAGGGGCGGCCGTGGCGGCCGACGGTGCACGCCTCGGCCCAGAAAGCCGGCGCGCGAGCGGGCATGGGCGTGGTAGTGGTCGGGGATGTTGCGCATGTTGTCGTCGATGTACATGCCCTTGTCGAACTCGAAGTTGCGCTCGGCGACGACGGTGAGACGGTCGTGGAGCAACGCTTTGACCTCCTCGGACGGACGAGGATCGTGGTTTCGCCAGACGATCATCGGAACTGAACAGACCTCGCACTCGGCAATCCAGCAGTCGTCATCTTCGTGGAACCATTCCGTCATCCGCGCTTCTTCGCACAGGTCACAATCGTCGGCCCGCACCCGGCCCGGCAGGATCTCCCACATCACGCATTCAGTCTGGTCGATCCCGAGCGCAGGCCCGCGGTCAGGTGCTGTGGGGAGCGTCGGTCGGCTGCGGAGCCGGAGGATCGGAGGAATGCGGCGCATCGGTTGAGTGGGGCGCGTCAGTTCCTTGTGACGCCGGAGGCCGGGTCGTCCGTGGCTGCGTCACGGGCGGAGCGAGAATCGCGTTGATGTCGAGACCCGGGGGAACCAGTACGGCGTCGATCACGTGAATGACGCCATTCGTGGCCTGCACGTCGGTGGCCACGACGTTGGCCACGACGTTGGCCGCGTTGAGTTTGACGCCGCCGTCTACCGCGACGGTTGCGGCGGAACCTTCGAGCGTGGTCAGTGGTCCAGCAACGACCGATGATGCGGGCAGGCGTCCGGCGACGACGTGATAGGTGAGCACCCGAACGAGGGCATCGCGATTGTCGGGCCGACCCAAGGCGTCCAGCAAACCGGCGGGAAGGGCGGCGAAGGCGGCATCCGTCGGGGCGAAGACGGTGAATGGACCTTGACCATCGAGCGTTCCGATCAAGTCAGCCGAACCCAAGAGAGACGAAAGGATGTTGAACGAACCGCTCTCGAGCGCCGTGTCGAGCAGATTCAACGTCGGGGCTGCAGTCGTCGGGATGGCGAGCACGGTCGTCACGGGCGCAGAGGCCGTTTCGGTTGGCGGTGGTGCCACTGACGCCACGGACACCGCGATGGTGGACGGCTCCGGAAGCACTGTCGTCTCGGTGGCGTCTACGGCAGCCG
This sequence comes from Actinomycetes bacterium, assembly GCA_031398525.1. Taxonomy (GTDB): domain Bacteria; phylum Actinomycetota; class Acidimicrobiia; order Acidimicrobiales; family Ilumatobacteraceae; genus JANMJD01. Next base: position 3,190 of record JANNNL010000435.1, read on the forward strand.
AAGCGCCAACTACCGCAGTCGTCGCAGAGTCGACCGCCGCTGAGCCACAGGCAACGACGGCGATCGAACCGGCAAAGCCGAGAACTGCCAGGTGAAGAACGCGCATGTAATCACTCCGAGAAAGTTGAGATACCAATGTCGTCTCGCTGCGTGAGATTTCGTTACAGCCTGGTGGCGAGACCGGCAAAACGAGAGGTGGGGAGGACCGGAATTCGGTCCCCCCCACCTCGTGATCTATCGATACCGACGCCTCAGCGTCGGGGCAATCACAGCTTGGTGACGTCCACGTCGGCGGGCACCAACACAGCGTCGATCACGTGAATGACGCCGTTGGTGGCAATGACATCGGTCGTGACGACATTGGCCTTGTCGATCTTCACGCCGCCATCGGTGGTGATGGTCGCTTCGCTACCTTCGACGGTCTTGACCGGTCCCGCCTTCACATCGGCGGCGAGCACCTTGCCAGCGACCACGTGGTAGGTCAGGATCTTGACCAGGACGTCCTTGTTGGCCGGGAGCAAGAGCTTCTCGACCAAGCCGGCCGGGAGGGCGGCGAAGGCATCGTCGGTCGGGGCGAACACCGTGAAGGGGCCATCACCCTTGAGGGTTTCGACCAGTCCTGCCGCGCCCAGAGCAGCGGCGAGGGTGTTGAACGAACCGGCGGCCACCGCAGTGTCAACGATGTCGGCAGTCGCTGCGACGTCGGTCGTCTTCGGGGCATCGGTCGAGGCCGGTTCGGGAGCCAACAGGGCAGCCGCGTCGACACTCTTCGGCACGAGGACGGCATCGATGACGTGGATGACGCCGTTCGAAGCCACGATGTCGGTGGTGACCACGTTCGCATCGTCGATCTTCACGCCGCCATCGGTGGTGATGGTCGCTTCGCTACCTTCGACGGTCTTAACCGGTCCCGCTTTCACATCGGCGGCGAGCACCTTGCCGGCCACGACGTGGTAGGTGAGGATCTGGGTCAGGGTCGCCTTGTTCTCGGGCTTCAGCAGCGCGTCGACCAAGCCCTCGGGCAATGCGGCGAATGCATCGTCGGTGGGGGCGAACACGGTGAACGGCCCTTCACCCTTCAGGGTCTCAACCAGTCCGGCCGCACCCAGAGCAGCGGCAAGCGTCTTGAAGGAGCCAGCCGCAACGGCGGTGTCGACGATGTCGGCGGCCGCCGCGGCTTCGGTTGGGGCAGGCGCCTCGGTCGGGGCGGGGGTGGCCACCGTAGTAGCTGCCGCAGCAGCTGTCGCAGCGGGCTCGTCGGTGCTGTCGGAGCCGCAAGCCCCGAGGATCAGTGATCCAACGACTGCGGCAGTAACAAGGGTCGTGCGTCCACGCATGATCTTGACTCCAATTTTGAGGGTTAACTGAAGGCACCGGTTGGCACCTTCTGTCCTCTTCTACGGAGCAACGATCAACCTGGATGAAAACTTAGTGCTAATTCTTTAGACCACTGCGACGAGACGTCAGATCGCGGCGCGGACCTCGGCGATGTAGTCACCGACGGCGTCGGCACCGCCATCGATCATTCGGCGCATGACCGAGGCTCCTTGGACGACACCGTCGGCCACTACGCACGCCTCGGTGGCCTGCGCTGCATTGGAAACACCGACGCCGATGAGTACCGGCACATCGGTAATGGCCTTGAGTCGTTTGGCCAGCGCTGCGGCCGTCGAGGCCAGGGCTGACCGTTCCCCAGTCACGCCCAGCAGGCCGACGGAATACACAAAACCCCTGGCCCGGGCACAGATTCGTGGCAGTCGCGCATCGGGTGCCGTCGGGGCAGCGAGCATCACGGTCTCGATGCCGGCGGCATCGGCGACGAGACACCACTCGCCGCTTTCCTCCAATGGAAGGTCCGGAAGAATCGCGGCAACGATGCCGGCCGTGTTGAGCTGCTCGGCAAATCGCTCGTGGCCGGCGCGGTAGACAATGTTGTAGTACGTCATCACCGCGAGGGGGATGCCGACCTCAAGTTCCCGGGCCTCATGCAGGATCGAGACCGGGGTCGCTCCCCCATCGAGGGCAAGCTGTGACGACTGCTGGATGACCGGGCCGTCCATCACCGGGTCGGAGAACGGCAGGCCGATCTCGACGCCGTCGGCCCCATTGGCGGCACACGCCCGAACCGCATCGGCCCAACCGGGGAAGCCGCCGGTGATGTAGGGAACGAGCAGCTTGCGGCCGTCCGCTCGCTTCGCACGGAAGGCCGCTTCCATCGTCATATTCGAGTTCATCGTCGCCATCAGCCCAAAATCTCCATCATCTGGGCGACGTCTTTGTCGCCGCGACCCGACAGGTTCATCAACACCGTTTTTCCCTGCATCGACGGTGCTTCCCGTAGGATCCAGGCCAGCGCATGGGCCGGTTCGAGCGCCGGAATGATGCCCTCCTTGCGTGACAACACTTGGAACGCCGCGATCACCTCGGCGTCGTCGACCGCCTCGTAGCGGGCGCGCCCGATAGAGGCGAGATACGAATGCTCGGGTCCAACGCCTGGATAGTCGAGACCTGCCGAGATCGAATGCGCTTCCAATACCTGGCCGTACTCGTCCTGCATCAGGTAGCTGCGCATGCCGTGAACGATGCCGGGTACCCCGCGACCGACGGCGGCTCCCCC
>JANNNL010000491.1:0-9308 GCA_031398525.1 Actinomycetes bacterium
TCGTTGGGTGGATCCGCGTCGTGGGTTGGTGAACAACCCGTTGATGTGGGTGGCGATCATCTGGTTGCATGGCTCACAGAAGAACTCACAGCGGTCGGGTCGATCGAAAGTGTCACGCATTGTTCGGTCTCATGCGGCGACGCGGTGCAGGTAGCGGTCGCGGTTGGCGACATGAATGTGTTCGTCGTAGGCGATGTTGCGGGTGAGGCAATGCCAGAGCGCCTCGAGCCAGCGGTTCCCGAGCGCACCGTGCTGATGGACCAGTCCTCAAAGGACAAGCGAAGCAAGCATTCCCTGACGGAGGTCTCTGATGGAACAAGGTAAACCCATCAGCGCAGCGAATGCCGGCGATGGGGCCCGGGGGCGCAGCCCCCGTGCAGGAACGAGCGCTGACGGTTATGCCCCGCATCGACGCAGCGGTGGGCGGGAGGGCCGCCGGGCACTGCGGGCGGTCCCAATGGCATCGTTTCCCACGTTGGTCCGCAACATCCCGACCTATGACATCGTCCCTGATGAGGCCGTGGAAATGATTCACGACGAATCGATGAAGATCCTCGAAGAAATCGGTTGCGAGTTCCGCGACGACGAGGCAATCGCCATGTGGAAGGCGGTCGGGGCCGACGTTCAGGGCACCCGGGTCCGGGTGTCGCGTGCACTCCTGATGGAGCTGATCTCGACCGCCCCGGCCGAGTTCACGCTCAACGCCCGCAATCCCGAACGGACGGTGACGGTCGGCGGCAAGAACACGGTGTTTGTCCCGATGTACGGCGCGCCATACGTGCGCGACCTCGACGGCAATCGCCGCTACGGCTCACTCACCGACCTGAACAACTTCCACAAGCTGGCCCAGATGCTGCCCGCGCTGCACTCGTCGAGTTCGATCTGCTGCGAGCCGATGGAAGTGCCGGTACCGACCCGTCACCTGCACATCATCCACTCGGCGCTGACCCACTCCGACAAACCATTCATGGGGATCGTCACCTCGAAGGAACGCGCCGAGGACGTGATCAAGATGGCGGGGATCGTGTTCGGCGACGAGTACGTGATGAACAACACGGTCGTCGTGGCGATCACCAACTGCAACTCGCCGCTCGTCTGGGACCAGACGATGCTCGACGCGATGCGGGTCTACACCTCGCACAACCAGCCGGTGATCGTCGCCCCCTTTGCGCTGTGCGGAGCGTCGACCGCGGCCTCGTCGGTCGGGGCAATTGCCCAGGTCAACGCCGAAGCGCTCATCGGGGTCGCCTACACCCAGATGATCCGCGCCGGGGCTCCGGTGATATACGGCCAGTTCATGGTCACCGTCGACATGAAGTCGGGCGCTCCAATGGGCGGCACCCCCGAGGCGGCCCAGATGATGTACGTGATGGGCCAGCTCGCCCGGCGGTACAAGTTGCCGTGGCGCACCTCGGGCTTCCATGTTGGTTCGAAGCTCAACGACGCCCAGGCCGGGTACGAGTCGAACATGCTGATGCACGCCGCGATCCTGTCGGGAGCCAACTACATCTGGCATGTCGCGGGCTGGCTTGAAGCAGGCCTGGCCTGCGGATACTCGAAGTTCGTCACCGACGCCGAGCAACTGGTCGGCTGGTACAAGTACGCCGGCGGCCTGTCGTTCGACGACTTCAAAGACGCGATGTCGGCGCTGCGCGAGGTCGGCCCGCAGGGTCATTTCCTCGGGACACAACACACGTTGGACCACTTCGAGAAGGCCTTCTTTATCCCCACGGTCATGGACTTCAACTCCTACGAGCAATGGGCGGCCGAAGGTGCCAAAGACCACGACGAGCGGGGCCGCGACAAGGCTCGCGCCTTGCTGGCCTCGTACGAAGCGCCGCCGATGGACGCCTCGATTGCCGAGGGCCTCCGCGACTTCATCGCCCGCCGTGAACGCGAGCTTCCCACCAGCGTGAGTTGAGTCGTTGGGCGATGGTTCTTGTCGCGTGTCGGTGACGTATTGAGCACCGAGACGCGACAAGAACGATGTCCGACCGGGCCGGTATCAGTGGCGTGAGCGGCGGAATTCGGGTGGGACGCGGAGTCCAATCAGCACGACCAACCCGGCGAACACCGCCATGATCGAAGTAGCCGCGAAGGATTGGCGAAACGCGCTGAGCGGAATGACCCGGGCGTTGCCCATGATGGCGATGACCGTGGCGACGCCGAGGCCGCCGGCGAGTTGCCGCAGGGCATTGAAGATCGCCGAGGCCTGGCTCATCTTGGCGTCGGCGACCTCCCGAAGCGCCAGGCCGGTGATCGGGGTGTAGACGATGCCGAACCCGAGGTTGAACAGCACGCCGCCGATCAGGAAGTCGGTGACGTAGTGGGGCGTGGCGCCGATCCGCAGGCCGGTCGTGAGCAGCCCCGCGGCGGGGAGGAGCGCGCCGTAGCGGATCACGGTGCGGGTGCCGACTCGCTCGGCCAGTCGGCTGACTCCGATCCCGGTGATCACGGCCACGATCGGCAACGGCGTCATCGCCAGCCCGACTTGGAGCAACGAGTAGTCCCAGGTCTGCACCAGAAACAACGGGTAGAGCAGCCAACTCGCGGTCCCCGCGGCGGTGAGTGCGATATTGACCAGGTTGACGGCCTTGACCGTCGGTGCGGCGAGGATCTGCAGGTCCATCAGCGGCTCGGGATGGTGGCGGCAGCGGTGGATGAACAGCGGGATCAGCACCGCCGCGCCGACGGTGCAGGCCAGGCTCATCGGGTGCGTCCAACCGAGTCGTGGCCCGCGGGTGATCATCGCGGCAAGAAGGCCGACGCCGACGGTCCCGACGACTGAACCGACAACGTCGAGCCGACCCGCCGCTGGGCGGTGGGGGCGTCCCTCGGGGAGCAGCCGGGGTGCGAGCACGAGGCTGGCGACGCAGACGACGAGGGGGAGCACGAAGATCCACCGCCAACCGAGTTGCTCGGTGACCACGGCCGAGAACGACGGGCCGATCGCTGCGCCGAGGGTGCCCATCCCTGACCAGGTGGCGATCGCGCTCAGCCGCCGCGAGGTGGGAAACCGTTCGAGCACCAGCGACAACGATGCCGGGCCGAGCAGCGCGGCGCCCACCGCTTGACCGACCCGAGCGGCGACGAATAGCCAGGCGGTCGGGGAAACGGCGAGCGCCAACGAGCCCGCGGTGAATACCGCGACGCCCAGTCGAAAGACTCGCCGCCGGCCGATGCGGTCGGCCAGCCTGCCGCCGAGGAGCAACAACGAGGCCTGGGCGATGCTGTAGCCGGTGAGTCCCCACGCCAGGGTGGAACGGTCCGCTCCGGGAAAGTCCAGCTCAATTGCCGGAAACGCGACGTTGACTGCGGTGACCGCCAAGCCGATGACCAGCGACGTGGAAGCGGCCAGCATCAACGCCAACCAGGCTCGCCGCTCCACCGGTTCCGGCCTCGGGCGTTTCGCTGCCTGCGGCTGCGGCCGGGGCATGCCGGGCGCCGGTATGGGCAGTGTTGGCGGTGTGGGTGGCATGGGCGGAATTGGTGGCATGGGCGGCGTGATGTGAAAACCCGCTGAGCGGTCGAGGGTACTGGTCCGTCAGCAAAGCCGCTCGCGGGGTTCCATCAACAACGTTGCCGAGTTACCGAATACGAATCCGAGAAGGTCCGGGCTGAAAAGTCTGGGCCTTGTGCGTGTCACGTTCGGGCTCGTCGACCGGGCAGGTGGGCGAGAGGCAAGATCTCGACAGATTCCGTGCGTGCACGGATGACTTCGCAGGGCTGGCACCGCAGGATCGAGGCAACTCAACCAGGGGAACGCCATGACCATCAGCACCCGATCCCGACTATTCCAAGCCAGCGCGACGTTCGCCGCAATTTCGCTGGCCACGACGATTGCCTCCTGTGGCGACGACGGCGCCAACGATGCCAACGACGGTGACACGTCGAATGCGCAGGGAAACGCCAGCCGACCGAGCGCAGCGCTCCCCATCAAGGAGCTCGATTCTACCGATAGAGCGACCGCCGAGTTTGTCGGCAAGGTCGATGGCACCGATATCTATGTTGCCTTTGCCGGGACGATCAGCGCCGACGGAGTCGTCGTCGGCTCGGCCATTTATTTCTGCGACGGTGCCAAGGTCGCCGGTTGGATGCATGGCCCCGGAAACAGCAACGCATCGGGGATCGCGCTCGCGGCACGAAGCGGCCCAGGAGTCTCCTCGGTGGCAATCATCGGTGACACCGTGACCGGGACGGTCAAGCTCGATGGCACGACCGAGCAGACCTTCACCCTCGCGAAGGTCGACGCCGACGGCGAAGCCGGTCTGTACTTGGCGGACGCGATCATCGACTCCGATCTCGCTGACGACGAACGGGCCGGATGGATCCTGCTGCCCGACGGCACACAGAAGGGTGCCGTGCGCTCTGGGACAGGGATAGTTCCCGGCACGAACATCACCGCGAACTCGCCGACGGCGGTGGTCACGGGCCGCCAGATTCTGCTGCGGGCGATCGACGCCATCATCGGCATTATCCCGTTCTGATCATGAGCCACGAGCGGCCGTTGTGCTTCGTGCACATCCCCAAGACATCCGGTGCTGGAATTCGGGCGTATCTCAGCTCGAAGTTTGCTCTCGACGAGACGTTGATCACCGATTCGCCAGGCGACTTCCGCTCACTGAGTCGTGACCGGCTCAGCGAGTTTCGGCTGATCTGCACCCACCTCGGTCCGGCTGCTGCAGATGCTCTCCCGATGCCACCGTCCACGGTCACGTTCCTACGTGAACCGCTTGCCCGGTCGTACTCGTGGTTTCGGAACGTGCAGCGTCGCGGCGAGCCCGACGGACCCGAGTATTCGCGCCGAGCGTTCGAGGAGGCTGTGGATCTGATGCCGGCGAACGTGATGGCCCGCAGCCTGGCGGCCGATGAGCTGTTGCCGCTTCCGTTCTGGCTGGCCGATGGGCGAATGGGTGACGATGAACTGTTCGATCGCGCCCTCGCCCGCCTCGAAGGGTGCGACGTTATTGGACTCGTCGAGCGACACCACGAGTCGCTGCAGCTCCTCGCCGACCGGTTCGGTTGGGCGCCGCCCGCGCCGATGCCGATGATCAACGCCTGCCGGCACAACGGAGCTGGCTTGTGCCTCTCACCCGAGGGTCGCCGTGGGTTCGAAGAACGCAACGCGGTGGATCTCGAACTGTACGCGAGGGCGATCGAGCTGTTCAGGCGACGGCTCCGGATCAGCCGGCCGGCGACGGCACGTACACGGTACGAAGCAAGGGTCATCGAACGATCGAGACCACTCGTCGGGCGCCACAGTGCCGACCTGGGCGTACCAATCAACGGCGATGGATGGACTGCTGCTGCGGTGACCGAGTTCGGGACCGTCAGGATGATCGGCCCGAGCGGTCAGGCCCACCTCGACCTCGCGATGGGATTGCCGCCGATGTGCACGCTCGATGTGCACATCGGTCTCGCCGTGGTGGATTCGTCGATCGACAGCCTGCGGGTCACCGTCAACGGTGAGCCCGTGGTATTGCACCGCGCCTATGAGGGGGCCAGAGTGCTCACGGGAGATGTCCACACGCCGCGTCCCGCCCCGCTGATCACCCGAATCCTCTTCGAACAGAGTCAGTCCGCCGCCAATCCGTGGGCTGGCGAGTCGGAGCGGCAGGTCGGAGTAGGGATCGAATCCGTCACCTTCAGCACGGTCGGCAAGGCTACGGGGACGACGCATCGGCCACCGTCGGTGGACATGCTCTACCGGCCGAGTCCGCCGTGGGTGTTGCAACCCTCGATTATCGAGCGGTTCGACGAACTCGATCTCTGGGATCGTTTCGATGAGTTGCGCACCGATGGATACACCACCATCCCAGATTTCATCGACCCCGACACCGTCGATCGCATCCGCTCCATCGTCTGCAGCGAAGCCCAACGTTCTGTCCGGCCCATCGAGCATGCCAGCACATGGTCGCTGCTGCATCGCGACCCGGTGTTCGTATCGATCATGATGGATCCGAGGCAGCTCGCCCTCGCCGACGCGTCAGTTGGATTCGGCCAGCTCGGATATCAGGCCGGCATCCTGCGCGATGCCGACTGTTACCCGCTGTCGCTGCACGCCGAGCAGTCGGGCTGGCTGCCGTCGCCCTACTCGATGCACCAACACCTCTTGGTGACGCTGCTGTCGCTCGACGACCTCGACGACGACAACGGCTGCACCACCTTCGTGCCCGGGAGCCACTTCTCCCGAATGGATCCGCCGCAGGGCGACGAGGAGACAGCCCGTTCTGCAGTTCGGTTGCGGGCTCCGCGGGGCTCGTTGACCTGTTGGCTCGGCGGTACGTGGCACGGAACGCACCCTCGATCGGCTCCCGGTCGGCGCGCCGGTCTCCATCACATCTTCATGAGGCCGGGCCTGCGGCCGATCCAGGACTACCAGCATTTGCCACCGGCGGTTGTCGCCGACCCCGAGGTGAGGTTGCGGCTCGGCCTGCAGGACCACCTCGTGCGCGATGAGTCGCGCCGTTTCGAGTCCGGTGACTTGCGAGTTGCCGCCGGGATGCGCGGCTTTGCCAGCGAGGGTTCGATCTCGCTGCCATGGCGACCTGACGACGTCGACCTTGACGCCATGTTCGCCGCCGAGCTTGGGGGCAACACCTCATCGTCGGGGAGTGAACGATGAACGGGCTGGATGCACCGCCGCGCTTTACCCTGGCCGAGATGCCTACGGCGGTGACACCGACCTGGGCGCTGAGCCCAGCGTTGATTGAGCGGTTCGACCAGCTCGATCTCTGGGACCGGTTTGACGAACTTCGCACCGACGGTTACACCGCGATCGAAGGTTTCGTGCCGCACCACGAGGTCGATGATCTTCGGGAACTTGTGGTGTCGGAGCTTCGCTCGACGAATGGTGCCCACGATCGTCGCCGACGCGACGGTCTGTACTCGGTGCATCGGCGGTTCCGGGAACTGCTCGTCGACCCTCGCCAACTGGCGTTGGCCGATGCGGTCTGCACGGAGGCGCAGGTCGCGGGACAGTCAGCGACCTGGCGTGACAACAGTTGCGCGGCGATTCCGCTCCATGCCGATGTAGCCAGGTGGCTTCCCGCGCCCTACTCGCACCATCACATGGTGATGGCGACGGTGTTGACGCTGGACGACTTCCGCCCGGTCGGCAGTGGTGCCACTGGGGTGGTGCCGAGCAGCCACCTCCTGTGCGCCGATCCCGCGCCGGAGATGAGACTGCGCCATGACCTGCTGACCCGTTGCGCCGTGGCTGCTGGAACGTTGCTGTGCTGGCTCGGCACGACTTGGCACGGCACGATGCCCCGCCGTGACCCCGGCGGCCGGGTGTCGATCCAGACCTTCTGGACGCGCCCATTCATGCGGCCCTACGAGAACGTCTGGCAGATAGCCGACGACCAACTCGAGTCCGACGAGCTGCGCCGCAGACTGCGACGCTCCGACGGTATCCAACGTTCCTCTGATGCACCTCCCACCGACGGACATGCACGTGAAGTGGAGGTGTGGCGCGGCCATCCCGTGCCGGGTGCGTTGGTGCTGCCATGAGCGAGCGACCGTTCCACTTCGGCACGAGGTCGTCCACCGCCGCGTCGGGCAAGGAGTGGGCGGATCTCGCCCGTCGGGCCGAGGATCTTGGCTACGAGGCGTTCCACATTGTCGATCACTATCAGCAGCAGTTGGCGATGATGCCGGCGCTGACCGCCGCGGCGTGCGCGACCTCGACTATCCGGGTGGGTCCTCTCGTCGCCGCCGTCGACTATCACCATCCGGTGTGGTTCGCCAAGGAATGCGCCACGGTAGACCTGCTGTCCGATGGACGGTTCATCCTCGGGATCGGTGCCGGGTGGATGCGCCGTGACTACGCGATCACCGGAACCCAGCTCGACCCGCCGAGCACGCGGATCGCCCGACTCGACGAGGCACTCACGGTGATTCAAGGCCTTTGGAACGAGGGCCCGTTCGCCTTCGACGGCACCCATTATCGTGTCGCTGAGATCGAGGGGTACCCCAAGCCGATCAGTCGCATCCCGGTACTGGTCGGTGGAGGTGGGCGTCAGATTCTGTCGCTCGCCGCGCGGCGGGCCGACATCGTCGGGCTCAACCCGCGGCTCGTTCCGGGCCGTCCTTCCCACACCGCGTTCGTCGGGATCACCGACGCCGCTCTCGACGAACGCGTCAGATGGGTGCGACAGGAGGCCGGTGAACGGTTCGCCGAGATCGAACTCCACCTGCAATTCGCCGTGGTCGTGGTGACCGATGAACCAGCTGACGTCGTCGAGGCGGCAGCTGAAATGTACGTCCTCACCCCTGACGAGGTTCGAGCCTCGCCGTACATTCAAATCGGGCCGCTGTCGCAGATCACCGAGAACGTGCTGGCGATCCGTGAGCGGTGGGGGATCACTTCGCTGCTGATCCCGGGCACAGCAACCCTCGACCTCGCCCCAATGGTCGCCGAACTGAGCTGAGGGCACTCCCCGGAACAGGCCTGAGAAGGCTGCTGCGGCACGCCTGAGCCACAGCATTCATCCTGATGAATCTACTGCGGCCCGACGTCCAGGTCGGGGGAAGGCGGGGATGAGCTCGCCAGCGATGTAGCGGGCGGTCTGGTCGGCGACGTGCGGGGAATCGTCGAATTCGCTGGCCCCGAGGGGCACGATCCAACCTGAGTTGCGGCGGTCGGCCAGATCCCAGACGTACCGGGCGGTCGATCCGAGGAGAGCATCGGTTGAGACGCCGGCGACGTGCATCGTCGCCATCACGCACCCGTCGGCACCGCCGACGGGGCCGAGGGTCAGCCGCTCCGTGGACCCCAACCGCAGCGGTCGTAGGCGGTGGAGGTCGCCCCAGGTTCGACCGTCCAGCGCCTCCTCGGCCTCGGCCAGCGCCGATCGACAAGCCTGTGCCCAGGTCTCACCGGCGGGCAATAGCCAGGTGTCGTCGGCCGCGATCCATTCGTGCAGGTATCCACCCACCTTGTCGACCGCCGAGGCGGCGGTTGCCGGAGGCTCCCACGCCGCGAACGGGTTGACGTGGAGCGCCGGTGCCAGCGCCGCGGCTAGTCGGCGGGTAAGCACCGATTCGGCGAGGGCGAACAGCGCCGCCTCGGTCGAGTCGATGTCCATCGAGCCGTTCCATGCTTCGAGTCGACCGCTGGCCAATTCGGCGAACCGTTTGGCCCCGCGGTGGACCGTGTCGGTATGGATCGCGGTCTGGTCGTCGACCGTCAGGTCGCGGCGGTCGCCCAGGAGGTCCCATATCTGCGCGGCGCGATCGGGTGACTCGGGGTTCACATGAATGAGATGCGGCGACGAAGCCCCGACAACCTGCTGGTTGGCGGTGAC
>JANNNL010000546.1:0-4703 GCA_031398525.1 Actinomycetes bacterium
CCGTTGGCTCGGTTCCAACTCCGGCTTCCGGCCCGCCGCCAGCTCCTCCGATGCCACCGATTCCGGGTCAACCCCCGATGCCCGGCTACGCCCCCCAGCCGAGCGAACCAGCTCCGCTATCGCCCCCTGTTTGGGGTCCGCCGCAGGTTTGATCTGCTACGGATCAACGAAGACCTCTGAGGCCAGTGCACGGGACGCCCGGGCTACTGGCCTCACCACGATGTCAGTAGCGGCGCATCACGGTCACCACTCGGCCGAACACCTCGACTTCGGATGCGGCGAAGTCCATCGGAGCCAGCCGCGGGTTGTGAGGCACGAGGATGACTCGACTGCCTGACCGCTTGAACGTTTTGACGGTCGCCTCTTCACCGGGAATTCCGGCGACCACGATGTCTCCGTCGTTCGCGCTGTCCTGCTGACGGCACACGACGAAGTCGCCGTCGAGGATGCCGGCCTCGATCATCGAATCGCCCCGCACCCGAAGCATGAACAACTCGCCCTCGCCCGTGAAGTCGGCTGGGACCGGGAGAAGCTCCTCGATGTTCTCTTGTGCGAGCACATCGGTGCCGGCCGCAACGTCACCGACGAGCGGGACGTTGCGTACCGGCCTGCGCTCGATCTGGGCCCCGGAGTGAGCGTCGAAGCGCACCTCGATTGCTCGCGGCTTGGTGGGGTCGCGACGAAGGTAGCCAAGTCGCTGCAGGGTGAGTAGGTGATTGTGAACCGTCGAGGGCGACGTGAGCCCGACCGCCTCGCCGATCTCGCGCACCGACGGGGGATAGCCGCGCTCGCGCAGATGAAGCTCGATGACCTCGAGGATTTCGCGCTGGCGGGCGGTGAGTTTGACTTCAGCCATGTGGGCATCGTACGAGCGTTCGCCTCACAAGTCAAACATTCGTTCGGGAACGCCTGTTTGCTGCGCCACTTGACATCGAACGCCTGTCCGTGTCATTGTGCGAACGGTCGTTCGGCAAACAGTTGTACGACGCACAAGTGTTCGAGGGGGTTTCTCCTTCGATCAGTTCATTTCTCGACATTCCACGAACTCGGAGACATTCAGTGGCCATCGCCGTCAGCTCCCTCCAGCCGTACCTCCAGCAGCCCGATTCCAGCAGTTACCTGCGACGGCGATTGTTGGCGTTGCTTCTCGGTGTTGCCGCAGTTGTGCTCGGTGGCATCGTCGTGCAGAAGCTTGCCGAGGTGATGCCTGCGGTCCCCGCAGCGGTTGAACGTCAGGCTGAACGTCAGGCTGAACGTCAGATCGAGCCAGCGTCGCTTGCGGGTGGCGCATCAGCTGATGCTGGCCCGGGTCTGTACGTGGCCCAGCCGGGCGACTCGATGTGGTCGATTGCCGCTGGTCTGGTTCCATACGGACAGACGGCCGAGTTCGTCGATCAGCTCGTCGCCCTGAATGGTGGTGCCACGTTGTCGATCGGTCAGCGAGTCGCACTTCCCGAGCGGTAGTCCCGCCGTCCGGTGGGGCGGTGGTCGACCACGCCGTAGATGGCCCTGGCGGGCAGCTAGAGTCGATCTCTGTGCGATGTACCGGATGTGGAGCTGACGACACCAAAGTTGTCGATTCACGGCTTGCCGAGGATGGCGCAGCGATTCGGCGGCGACGGCAGTGCCCAGACTGCGGGCGCCGGTTCACGACGTTCGAGCGGGTTGAGGAGGTGCCGCTGATCGTTCGCAAGAGCGATGGTACGCGCCAGCCGTTCGAACGGTCGAAGATCGTCTCAGGGGTTCGCTCGGCTGCGAAGGGGCGTCCGGTTTTCGATGACCACATTGAGGCGCTGGCTGAGTCGGTCGAAGAAGCGATTCGACTTGATGGCGGCGACGTGACCTCGGCGCGTGTGGGCCACGCAGTCTTGGAGCGACTGCGGCAGATCGACGCCGTGTCGTATCTGCGATTCGCCAGTGTGTACAAGGACTTCGACGAGGCCGCCGACTTCCATCGCGAACTCGCCCTCCTCGAAAAGGCGCCAGCTCGTCAAGACGGGCCGACGGGCAGCGAATCCGCCACGTTGTAGCGGGCAAACAGATAGTCGTCGTGTTCGGCGAGGTGGGCAAGTTCGAGTCGTGCCGGTCGCTCGCGTGCTCCGGCCATGAGACGGGCGCTCTCACCTCCAACGAGGTGGGGCGATGTCGTCAGATTGATCTCGTCGACCAATCCGGCATCGAGGAGGGCCGCGTTGAGCCGAGCGCCACCTTCGACGCTGAGTATCCCGACGTCCAGATGACCAACGGCGTCGGCGAGGTCGACGTGGCCATCGTGACCGCAGCGCACCGTTTCGACGGGAAGGTCGGGAGCGTCGGTGGTCGTAATCACGAATCCGGCTCCGCTGGCAAACAGCGGGGAGGCAAAGTCGAGTCCGTCCCCTCGGGAGCTGACGACGCCGATCCGTAGGCCCGCCTGGCTCGGCGAACCGTAGCCTTCCGCCCGAACGGTGGCGGCCCCAACGAGGACCATGTCGGCTCGACGGCGCAACGCCAGGAGCATGGCGGTATCCGTGGACGACGACAGGCCGCCGGAACGACCGGCCGTCGCCGTCGCACCATCGGTGCTGGCGATCATGCACAGGGCGATCCACGGGCGGCCTGTGGGTCGCCGGACTGGGGAACGCGCCGCGAGGACGTCGGCGCTTATGTCGTCGATCGGGACCGGAAGGAGTTGGCGCACCCGTCGATGTTGGCACGTCTGACGGTGAGCACAGGTGTCGCTGATGACCGCGTTGTGTTGCTCTCTGTGGGTTGTTTTTTTGGGATTCCCACAGGGCTGTGGATAGATCGGACGCCAATCATGTCGGAGTGCGTGAGAGACCTCAGTCACGGAGGGTGGGAAAATCATCAAGCTTTCTGCACCGTTGAGATATCCGGAACGTTGGAGAACGGGCCACAGGCTGGTTGCAAGTCCTGCGTGGTCGGGCGATGTCGGTGTGAATCTTGAGACTTGGCCGAACGGGAGCGAACCCGGATCGGTTGTCCACAGGGAAATTCACAGGGTTGTCCCTCTTCCTCCCCACAGCCCTGACGTCGTAGGTTGCTCCACGTAGAAGATCACGGTGTGGGGAGCGGATGGGTCGTTCTGTCTGTGCGAACAGCCGAACGGTGGGGGGCTCCGAAGGGTGCCAGTCCTGAACCTGCCTCCCACATCGTGATCTGATGATCACGCGATGTGAGAAAAAAACTCGTAGGTGGTTCGTTGACAGAGACGTAACTACAATGCTGTAATTGCTACGGGTTGTGCGGCGGGCGCCTTGAGGTGGTCCCGACACACAACATGTTGTGGTCAGTCGAATGCATCGGGCCTGTCGCCCTGCACCAATTCCAAGGAGTTCCAAACATGTCACTCGCCTCCCAGCAGCTCGGGATTGGGTTCGTCCGGCATTTCACTACGGCCGGCGATGACCCGTACGAGCAGCTCGCGTGGGAGCGCCGAGATGCGCGCATCTCGAACTGGAAGGACGGCACGGTCGCCTTTGAGCAACTCGGCGTGGAGTTCCCGATCGAATGGTCGCTGAACGCCACCAACATCGTGGCCCAAAAGTACTTCCGTGGAACCCTCGGCCTCCCCGAGCGCGAGTCATCACTGCGCCAGGTGATCGACCGGGTTGCCGACACGATTACGCAGTGGGGCATCGAGGGCGGCTACTTCGTCGATCTCGCCGAGTCCGACACGTTCCGTGATGAACTGAAGTTCATTCTGGTCACCCAGCGAGCGGCCTTCAACAGCCCGGTGTGGTTCAACATCGGAGTCAAGGGTGTGCCCCAACAGGCCAGCGCCTGCTTCATCCTGTCGGTCGATGACACGATGGACTCGATCCTCAATTGGTATCGGGAAGAGGGCGTGATCTTCAAGGGTGGTTCGGGCGCTGGCGTCAACCTCTCTCGCATCCGTTCCAGCTACGAGTTCCTCAATGGCGGAGGTACGGCTTCGGGGCCGGTCAGCTTTATGCGTGGGGCCGACGCCTCGGCGGGCACCATCAAGTCCGGCGGCAAGACTCGTCGTGCCGCCAAGATGGTCATCCTCGACGTCGATCATCCTGATATCGAAGAGTTCATCTGGTGCAAGTCCCGCGAGGAAAAGAAGGCTCGGGCATTACGCGACGCCGGCTTCGACATGGATCTCGACGGATCAGACTCGTTCTCGATTCAGTACCAGAACGCCAACAACTCCGTGCGAGTGACCGACGAGTTCATGGATGCTGTCGTGGACGACGCCGACTGGACCTTGAAGGCGGTCATCGACGGCTCACCCGTACGCACCATCCGGGCCCGTGACCTGTGGCGTCAGATTGCTACTGCCTCATGGGAGTGCGCGGATCCGGGTTTGCAGTTCGACACCACGATCAACAAGTGGCACACCGCGCACAACACCGGCCGCATCAACGGTTCGAACCCGTGCTCGGAGTACATGCACCTCGACAACTCGGCGTGCAACCTGGCCTCGATCAACCTGCTGCGCTACATGGACGAAGACGGCAACTTTGACGTCAGTGAGTTCCGCCACACGGTTGAAGTGATCTTTACTGCCCAAGAGATCTTGGTCGGCCGCGCCGACTACCCGACCCCGCCGATTGGCGAGACCAGCCGCAACTTTCGCCAGTTGGGCATCGGCTACGCCAACCTTGGGGCGATGCTCATGGCCCTCGGCCTGCCATACGACTCCGACGCAGGTCGGGGTTGGGCCGGGGCAATCACCG
>JANNNL010000548.1:0-6379 GCA_031398525.1 Actinomycetes bacterium
ACACTCCCACGGACACGCCGACGGCGACGCCGACGAACACTCCCACGAATACGCCGACCGACACGCCGACGGCTGGTCCGACGAACACTCCCACCGACACGCCGACGGCTGGTCCGGCGGGGCCTGCCGCGCCGTTTGCGAGTACGAGCAAGGCGGCTTCCTCGGCCAAATCCACCACCGCGAAGCGCTCGGGCCGAGATTGTCTCGTCGAGGCGCCCAAGAAGCTGGAGGTCGAAAAGAAGGGAAACGGCAAGGGCATCGTGACGTCGTCGCCAGGTGGTATTGATTGCGGCAAAACATGCGAGGCCCGGTTCCCGTACAACGCGACTGTCACGTTGACCGCCACGCCGGCGACCGGCTCGACATTCGTCGGTTGGTCGGGTGACTGCAGCGGCACCGCCAACGTCTGCTCCGTCTCCATGAGTCGGGCTCGCGAGGTCACTGCCAAGTTCGTGGCGGCAACTCAGCTCCTGACCGTCACCAAGAAGGGCGATGGCCAAGGCTCGGTCACGTCGTCACCGTCGGGAATCAACTGCGGGACCACCTGCTCGGCGTCGTTCGACTCTGGCCGTTCGGTCACGCTGACGGCGAGTCCGGCCAACACATCGAAGTTCGTCGGCTGGTCGGGTGCCTGCTCCGGCACCAAGCTGACATGCACCGTCAAACTCGACAAGGCTCGCAGCGTCACCGCCAAGTTCGCCTGACTCGCGTTCGGTCAGGCGGGTTGGTCAGTCGTTGACCCGATAGATCCGGTAGTCACCACGTTCGAAGACCAGGGTGCCGTGGGCCATCCAATATTCGTCGGACCCAGCGAACTGCGAGCGTTCATTCGGACCCATCGCAACGAAGTCCACTCCGTATCGTTCGATGCTGATGCTGGCGTCGGCTCCACCACTCAGGATGACTCCTGCGGCGGTCCAGCGGTCGGCCCAGTCGGGTAGTCCGAGGTCATAGGTCCAGCCGGGGTACCCGCTGACGGCACGCCGTCCGCCCAGCGCGGCCACGGCCGATGTGTTGTTGGCTCCATAGACCACCACTGCGTCAGAATCAGAGTTGGTCCGCAGCCACATCGCAGCCGCCAGGTCGTCGTGATCGACCCACGGGATCGCCGTCGAGCGCTGCATCGCCCGCACGGTGTCCAGCCCACCGGCCGAGATCATCGTCAGAAAAGCCGTCACGGCAAGAACCCGGCCGAGGCGACGCTGAAGCGGCGATCGTCGGGACATCGCGATGGAGAAGGGTCCACTCAGGAACGAGGCGACCAGGATGCAACCGCTGATCTGCCAGAACAAAAAGTACTTCGTGTTGTTCCATTCCGATGGGTGGAAGGCGACGATGTTCGGGACGATGAACCACAGCCAAAGTGGCGTACTCAGCCGACGGAGCCGTCGGACCCCGCCGCCGAGCAGCGCGATTCCGGCGAACAGCGGGAGCAGTAGCCCGACATTCCGGAGCCAGAACCACGGCCATGCCTCGTTCGACTGCGGCGCCATCCACCCAAGAAGCCAGCGCATCGAGTTGGTCTCCGGGCTGATCGCCCACGCGAGTGGCAACCCGATTGCGGCGGTGGGGATGAGGAACCACCACCACGTACGGCGACGGTCGGCGATCAACGCAAACGTTCCGAGCGCCAAGCCCGTCAACATGGTGTGCGCGTGGGCGATGCCAAGGACGCCGAGAATCACCCCGGCCGAGAAGAAGCCGTGACGAGACCACCGCGGTCGCGACGCAAGCACAATGATCATCGCGGCAAAGCCTGCGCAGAGTCCCATGAGGGTGCTGCGCTGCGCGTACAGCGAGGCTGAGATCGTGTTGTCGACCCACAAGTGGAGATCGGGCATTCGGGCATAGGTCTGGGGCAATGACGTGGCGATGTCCCATCCGCCCTTGCGAACGTCGACAGCGAAGTACCACAGGCCGACGCCTCCGCTGAGCGTCAACAGCAGCACCGCCAGCCCCGCCGTCACACGCGAACGCGTGAGACGCATCACCATGCACCACATCAACGGGGTGAACGCAACGGCGAGCATCCATTCCGAGAGTGCCATCGACTGCTGCAGCGTCGAACCCGTGACGGTAAAGATCGACCCGAAGAAGTCGGCGAGGAAGTGGTAACGGAAATCTGTGCCGGTCGCCGTCGGGAGGTCGAGCCCGCGATTGTCGCCGTAGGCGAATGAACCGGCATAGGCAAGGTGGGCCGACCAGTCGCCCCACACGGCAAGGCTCCCGGCGCTCAGACCGCGCTCTGTCGTCTGGTACGACAACGCCAGGATGCGGGTCGCGACGGCCATCGAGGTGGTGGTCATCAGCGCGAATGGACGCAGACTGCGCGACGCCTTCCACGGTAGCCGCAGTCGGGTCCAGGCGCCCTCGGCTTCGCACGTCAGCCGTTGGCGATCTCGGCGCATCGCGCCGACCGCGGCGATACCGGGAACACCGAGGCCGATCGCAATGGTGTCCCACCCCATACCGAGCACTTCGAATGCTCCGAAGGCGGTCAGCGAGACGGCGAGCGAGCCGACTATCACGCCGATCGCGATTCGCTCTTCGAACCTCAGTCGATCCGACATCCACGCCGTGAGGCCATAGCCGATGATCGCGATCGCCGCGGCGAGTAACAGGCTCATCACCATTGATCGGCTTTCGCACACCGGATGAACTGGTACGCACCGGTCGGCTGGCGCATCGGCTCGGCGTAGTAGCGGCGCAGCCAACGGTCGTATGGCCGTGCCATCAGCGGGTGGAGCACCCATCGCCCGGTGAGCTTGCGGGTGATGAGGTGGGGCACGCCGAGGTAGTGCGAGGCATCGAAGGCGCGGTGCGCCCGGGCGGAGAAGTAGTAGTGCTGCTCGACCACTCTCAACCCCACCGCCTCCAGTCTCCGCCGCCATTCATCGGGTCCGTACACATGATGGTGGTATGAGATCCGGTTGAAGAACGAGCCATATTTGGTCGACAACCTGCGCAGCCCGAACCGACGCAAAATCGTCGAGCCGAGCAGCAGTGCGGCGAAATGCTCGCTCGGCAGCGTGGTTGCGAAGGTCCCGCCCGGTCGCAGGACCCGGCTGATCTCGGCGAGGACCGCCCGGTTGTCCTCGATGTGTTCGAGCGCGCAGTTGCTCAGCACGGTCCCGAACGCGCCGTCGGCGAACGGCAGTGCGGTCGCACTGGCGAGCGCGAGTTGGCGGTACACCTGAGCGCCGCGTCGCGCCGTCTCGCGCAGTTCGTCGTCGCGGACGTCGATCCCGACGTCGATCGGTGATGTGTAGGCGATCGAGGCGAAGTGGCCGTCGCCGCAGCCGATGTCGAGCACCGGCGCGCTGCGGTCTGCTGCCGCGAGTACCGGTGTCATCAGCTCGCCCTCGACTGCGCGCAGCAGAGCCCGGTGCGGCGCCATCGTCGCCAGTTGGCGGGTGAGTTGATCAGCCATGTCGACCATCGGCTGCCTCGGCCGCCTCGGTGAACGGTGCGCCGAGTTCGGCGAACAGCCGCTCGTACGCATCGACTGTCGCCCGGAGGTCGAACGTCGCTTCGATCTCGGCTCGCGGTCGGCGATAGGAGTCGGGATGGTCAAGCACTTCGCGTACGCCGGCCGCGATCGCCGCGGCGTCGGCGACATCGACGACGACGCCCATTCCGGTCATCAGCACCGGCTGGCGTACACCCGGGAGGTTCGTCGCTACCGCCGGCGTGCCGTTGTACATCGCCTCGACCTGGACCAGCCCGAACGATTCGGTTGAGTTGATACTGGACACGACCAGCACGTCGATCGCCGAGTAGAACGCTGGCATCTCATCCGGCTGGAGTACACCGAGGAACGTCCAGCGGTCGCCGAGGTCGGCGATCTTGGGCGCGAGCATCTCCCAGTACTGCCGCTCGCCAACGACGTCGCAGTACTGACCGGCGAACAGCATCCGGATCCCGGGGTAGCGCTCGATCAGCGCCGGCATCGCGTCGACGAGGAACTCGACGCCCTTCTCCGTCGCCAGCCGGGCCGCGGCGCCGATCACCGGCCCGTCCTCGAGTCCGTGCCGCCGTCGGAACTCATCGCTCGCCTGCGGGGTCGCCGCCGGCATGATCACCGGTGGAGGGATTACCCGGACCTTGCCTGGGAAACGGCGGAGCAACCGCGACGACGAGGCGTAGTCCTGGGTGTAGGCGACGATCCGATGCGACATCAGACCCGCGACGAGATTCATCGCGAACACGATGGCGTCGGCCGCTCGATTGACGAGCCCGGCCGGGAGTCGCAGATCACAGTGATAGGTGAGCACCGTCGGCCGGCGGAGCAGGCGGGAGACGACGGCGACCGGACCACCGTCGAGTTGAGGAAGGTGGATACTGACGACATCGGCCCTCCGGGCTTCACCGATCGCCCGGAGACAGATGGGCATCAGCACACCTTTGCTGATTCGGGCGAACACGCGGACGCGCACCACCCGTACTCCATCGATCGACTCCGTCGCCGGCAGGCTGCGGTCATGGCGCGAGGTCAGAACGGTGACCTCGTGACCGCGGGCGACGAGCTCGCGGGCAAGACGCTCGACGTAGATCGTCAGTCCGCTGACGTGCGGTCGGTAGTAGGTCAGCACGAACAGGATGCTCGACGGTTGCCCGGTGCTCCGGCGTCGCCGCATCAGTGATCGTCGCGCCGCTGATCGAACCAGTCGACAAGGGCCCGCAGCCCCTCGGTCGGGCTGGTCGTCGGTGACCAACCGAAGTCGAGCTTGGCCTTCCCGACGTCGGCGATGAACACCCGTTGGTCGCCAAGCCGCCAGTCGGCGAAGGTCGGCGGGCGGAACTCACTACCGAGCGCCGCGACAAGCATCGGGCGTAGCTGCCACCAGATCGACAACGCGTTCGAGGTGCCACCGCCGACGTTGTAGATCTGTCCGCTGGTCGTCTCGATCGAGGCCAAGGCACCCTCATAGCAGTCGAGCAGATCGTCTATGAACAGCAGATCGCGGACCTGCTTGCCATCGCCGAAGACGGTCAGCGGAGTGCCCGTGCGCGCCGCCGCGACGAACCATGCGAGCCACCCCTGATCCTCGGCACCCAGCTGACGCGGCCCATAGACGCACGACTGACGAAAGACGACGGTGCGCAACCCGAAGGTCCGGGCGTAGTCGCGGACGTATTGCTCGCCGGCCCCCTTCGAGCAGGCGTACGGACTGGCGAAGTCGATCGGTTGAGTCTCGTCGACGCCGTCGGGGAGATCGGCAAATCGGTAGTGGTCGACGTCCTCGATGATCGCCAATCTCTCGAGATCGCCATAAACCTTGTTCGTTGAGGCGTACAGTACGACCGGTGGCTCGGCTTGGCGACGAGCGGCTTCGAGGACGTTGATCGTCCCGAAGCAGTTGTCGAGGAAGTCACCGCGAGGATCGATGATCGAACGGGTGACCGCGGTCTGACCAGCGAGGTGGACGATCGCCCCGACCTCGTCGGCGGCTGCGGCGACTGCCTCGGCATCGCGCACGTCCCCGTCGACGAGCCGCATCGCGGAACCGACATCGTCGGCGAGCTCAGCGGCGTTGATCGACGAGTACTGACGGCTGAGGTTGTCGAGCACGGTCACCGTGCACCCGGCCGCCGCCAGCCGACGGACGAGGTTGCAGCCTATGAAACCTGCCCCACCCGTGACGAGCACCCGCTCCGGCCAGATCGCCGATGAGTCGTCAGCCACGCCGCGCTCCGATGCCCTCGCAGCGCGTTTCATGGATGGCGGAGTCGGGCGATGCAGACCTGATTCACCCCGCTCGCCAATGGCACAAAGGTCGTGCGGGTGAGCACCTGAGCGAGGGCCGGAAGACCGAGAATCGCGAACTGGGCGGCGGCAGGTACCACGGGCAAGTATGGCACATCCCATAGACCGTCGCCGAAGTGCTGCAGCACGTCAAATCCACTCGACTCCACCCACGATCGCCAGACGGCCGGAGGGTGCACGTTGATATGCGTCGGATCCTTCCCAATCGCATCGGTTACGGGGTCCTTGTAGCGCCGAAGTCGGTACACCGGGTTCGGGGTGGCGAAGAGGAAGAGGCCCCCCGGTCGCAAGATGCGGCGTACCTCATTGATCGTGGCCATGGGGTCGTGGAGGTGCTCGACGACGTGGAGACCGACGACAACGCTGAACTCGTCGGTTGCGAACCCTGTCAAGTCCTCGACGTCCTGTCGAAGCGCGACGGCCCGCGGGGCGTGGATGTGGGTCCGTTCGATCCCGCGATCGATCAAGTCGATGCCGACGCATCTGAAATCGTCCTGGAGCAGGGCGAGGAGATCTCCCAGACCCGAACCCAGTTCGAGCAGCGCACCCCCACCGTCCGGTGCGTAGCGGCGCACGAGCGCGGCATAGTACCGCCGGGCGAACCAGTACATG